>JAHDBE010000081.1 GCA_020630555.1 Saprospiraceae bacterium | reverse complement strand
TGACGAGTTAAAAAACCTGTTAAACAACAGTAAAGAAATCTTAGTCGACATTCAGAGGACTGAAGCCGAACGTACGGGAATTGCTAATCTAAAAATCGGTTTCAACAATGTCTTTGGTTATTATTTAGAAGTAACAAACAAGTACAAAAACCAAGGGTTAATTCCAGAGAATTGGGTTCGTAAGCAAACATTAACCAATGCCGAACGGTACATAACAGATGAACTTAAGAAGCTCGAATCTAAAATTCTCACAGCCGAAGAGAGGATTTTGCAACTTGAGGAAGTCATCTATAAAGAAGTTTTACAAGAACTCAATAAGCATGTTTTATCCTTACTGAGTAATGCTCAGATTGTTGCCGAAATGGATGTGCTTTTAAGTTTTGCAAAGCTCGCCATTAGACATCAATACTGCCTGCCTACCATTGACGAAAGTCTAAGCCTTAAAATCACGGAAGGAAGGCATCCTGTAATCGAACAACATCTACCTCTAGGTGAATCGTATATACCAAATGACATTTATCTCGATAATTCAGAGCAGCAAATCTTAATGATCACAGGCCCGAATATGTCTGGTAAATCTGCTGTGTTGCGACAAACTGCGTTAATTTGCTTAATGGCCCAGATAGGCTCATATGTTCCCGCTCAATCTGCTCAAATTGGTCTGGTGGACAAGCTTTTTACGCGAGTTGGTGCCTCGGATAACATATCGAGTGGTGAGTCCACATTCATGGTTGAAATGAACGAGACTTCCAGTATCATGAACAATATCTCAGTCCGAAGCCTAATTTTACTCGACGAAATAGGCCGTGGTACAAGCACTTACGATGGCATCTCCATCGCATGGTCTCTCGCTGAGTTTTTACACGAAAATCCAAAAGCTAACCCAAAAACATTATTCGCAACACATTATCACGAGCTAAATGAGCTCACACATCAGTTACCTCGCATAAAAAACTTCCATATAGCGACTAGAGAATTAGCCAACAAGGTGATCTTTCTTAGAAAACTAGTCTCCGGTGGGTCTGCGCATAGTTTTGGGGTACATGTCGCAAAAATGGCAGGCATGCCTCCCGTAATAATTAATCGTGCCAATGAAGTTTTAAGACATCTAGAAGAGCAATCTCGTGCACTTCAAAACAATGGTAAATCCAATTCTGACCTAGCTGCATCTTTGTCTGAGGTGCCTCCTCCGCACATGCAATTAGATATGTTTGGCCAGGCTGCAGATCCAAAATGGGAGCATATTAAGCAACTTTTAGAGGACGTTGAATTAAACAATATGACCCCAATCCAGTGCATGATCCATCTCAATCAGATTCTGGACATTCTTAAATCTTAGCTACATCCATCTAAGGCTACTGGTTTCGACTTTATACAAAATATAATCTCTTAATGTTTTGGCTTTCGCCAAAGGTAGATATGGAATCTTAATACTACCTGAAGCCGTATACAATTGCACATCTGCTAAATCATGACGTCTCTGATATAGGGTTTGAATCAACTTTATATTCTGAACTTTAATTACCCTCATGACTGTTTGATCGTCGATAAATCGACCCTCTTTAAGCCCCAATATTTTTTCATTAAAAAACAAGCGGTATTTTTTAAAGCGCCTTAAAGAACTATACCATAACCAAACAAGCCAAATGGGTGCAAGAACATACAACATCCAAAAACTACTTGTCCAGAAAAAAGCAATCGCACATGCGGCAACCGCAGGAATGACTCCAAAATAACTTACTCTGCGAATGATATACTTTTTATGAATCTTCCAACTCAACAGACCCTCGAAAGATCCAGCATCGAAATAATGATCTTTGACTATATCAAGATGATGATCATAACACCCTACTACTTTTATGGATTTATTTAAATCCATTTCGACACTCGACGCTTGTTTAAATACTAAATCGTGTAAACCTAGTAATCGCTGCAAAGGATTTTGACTCCATTGAATCATCTGGATTTTATGATCCATCGCAGCCACCTCTTTACGGTTAAATAAACCCGCCTTTATTTTAAATCCATTCTTGTTACGCTCCAAATTCAGATTAAAGAATCGAAAGACAGTGGTGATCAGTGAAATAAAAAAAGAAATCAGAATCAATATGACCGCAAAAATCAGTGCAAAAAGCGTCATCTGCGAAATTTGCGAAAAGTAATCTTCCGCGTAATTTTCGGCATTAATGCCCGCCTCACTCAAATTATCATAAATCCAAAACACAAAAACAAATATCAGACCCAATGATCTTAAATGATTCTGCGTGACACCGATTTTAATTAAATCAATCACGTTTAGTTTGAGAATCGACTCAAACGCATTTTCATTGACAGGATTTTCATCCAATTCAATATTTATATTCGATTTTTTATTGGTCAGTATATAGTCCCTTAATGCCAATGCTTGCTCCTTATCAAGTGCCTCAAAATTAAATTCATTTTGACTAGAGCCTGCAGTATCTACTTTTACGCCGACGACATTAAAGACTTGCTGTATCAGGTTTTGTTCGAAATTCACAGTTTGAATCTTATCAAAACTGATATTGAGGACTTTCTTATTAATCACTCCTTTGTGTATAATCAATTCGTCCTCCTTGATATAAAAATAGAATCTGAAGTAACCAAACAAAGACAAAACAAGTGAAATAACAGCAACTACAATGACAAATATGACCAAATAGCTTTGAAAAGAGCCACCTCCCCTCCCTAATAGAAAGATCAGTAATAAAGGCCAAATTTGGCCAGTGATGACACGGATCGTCTTATAGATGAGCATGGCAATCGCGACTCTTGATTGCCTAATGGGTTGACTAAAGTCAAAATCATTCCTCTTCATCCTTGCGTATTTTCTGAGAAACGATTTCTTTAATCCGTTGCGCTTTTGCAGGAAACAATCCTGGTATTTTTAGGTCACTTTGCTGACCACCCGCTGTAAAGAGCTTTAAACTCGAAAGGCCAAATAAGCGAGCTATAGGACCTCGAACAATCTCTATATGCTGGACTCGATTAAATGGCACTACAACCTCTTTGTAAAATAACCATCCCGTTTTGTATAATATGTCCTTATCTCTAATGGCATAGGATTTAACCTGACAAGACTTAAGCATCGTAAAAATCTGGACAAATGCGATAACGATTAAAGCAACAACAACATACATTATTGCGTCGTTTTTTTCGCTTTCGCGAAAGAGATATATACCAAGTAGCCCACCTAGAACGATCAACCAGAATAAAAAAGAATTTACTAAAACTACAGTGCTATATCGAGACTCGATTGGCTCGAAATATAATTCCTCCACTTTAGGTAAATCGGAGGTATCGATTTGATTATTTATAAAATGCATGAACCTGTTTAAAAAACGAATATAAAAAAAGGGGCAAAAGTTCATTTGCCCCTTTTTAAGTATTTATTTATTCATTAAAATTTGGATAATTTTCTAATCATCGAGCCTTCTTTTGAACGTACCTGTAAGAAGTAAACTCCGGCTTGTAGTTGACTTACGTCAATCTGATGACTCCAATTATTAGCCGCAGAAACGCGTTCTGTATGAACTAGCTTTCCATTAATATCAAGAATATCAATATTGAAATCCACAGAAGCATTTAATTCCATATCCAATTGTAATACGGTATTCATTGGATTAGGATAATAATTAAATGATTCGACATCATTGATTAATTCGACACTAGAGATGAACTGAATTTCAAATGGTCCAAGCTCGATTATACAACCATTGGCATCTGTCACCTGACAGCTGTAACTACCAGCCTCTAATCCATTAATATCCTCAGTTGTTTCACCATTTGACCATAAGAAATCATACGGCGCCACGCCGCCTGTGACATTAACATCAATAAATCCATCTTCAGAGCCATTGTTCTCGTCACCTGTTGTTACAGATTCTAGGTCTAGAGCATCTGGTTCAGAAATTGTGTAATCGTAAGTTTCCGAACATCCATTCTCATCCATTACTATCACACTATAATCACCTGGCGTTAGGTCTGTGCGTTCGTTTCCAGACACTCCGTCAGACCACTCATAATTAAGTGTTCCTGTTCCACCCTCAGCGATCAAATTAATAGACCCATTTGCATCTCCATTACATTGTATGTCCTCAATAATAGATGTTCCTGAAATAGGCGCTGGTTCATTCACGATATAATCATATGCTCGCGCGCAGCCATTGGCATCTTGAATGTCTACTGTATAAATACCTCCTGGTAAATTTTCAATGACATTACCTTCCAAACCGTTACTCCAGTTATATGTTAATTCTCCTGTTCCACCCGAACCATTTACAGATATTGATCCAGACATATCTCCAAAACAAGATAAATTAATCACGTCAGCAGTGGCTGATACTTCCGCCGGTGCTGTTATTTCGAAAGATTCTTCATATTCATTACCTGCAGCATCTTCTACTGTCGCTGTATAGATTCCTGGAGCTAAACCTTCTATGGTCTCTTGGTCGCTCGTAAATCCATTAGGTCCAGTCCAACTTATCGTATAACCAGGAAGTCCTCCGGAAAGGGTTATAGAAATTATTCCATTTGCAGAATCGTGACAACTCGGGTGGTCAACATTTCCTGATCCGATTAATGCAGATATATACTGTACATCTTCACAGTACGTCTGTGGTCCACAGGCATTTTCAGCCGTGTGGCAAATTTCATAAGTTCCAGTCTCGGTAAATTCAAGAGAAATTTCAGAATCTGTTCCAACAACCGCACCATCTAATGTCCATTCAAAAGTCATTGGATCACCAGATGACGTACTTGTTAAGTTTAAAGTATTCTCATCTAAAACGGACTCAAAACTACCATCAGGTAAAAAAGCACTCGTAGATACAAATACCTCAAGCACAGAATTACAGCCCGAGGATGGAGCATATACATTTAACACATAAAGCCCTTCTGAATCGACCACAGGATTTAAACCATCAGCTCCTTCCACGATATTTCCATCAGATGTGGTCCAACTGATATCAAAATCATCAGGATCTCCCTCTACATCTCCTTGAAGAGTAACCGTTGTTACCGTGCAGGTAATTTCTTCTGGCTCTTCGACGGCAATTACTGGAAGATTTACGTCTTGGCTCACAACAGAAATGGCTTCTGATGTACATCCATTGGAGGCAGTAGCAACCGCCGTATAATTACCCGCAGCATTTACTTCAATACAATCCTGATCAACTTCTCCACCTGGAATTATCCATTTGATGGTGCTTCCTGGATCGGTAGAGGCACAAATCTGCACACTATTCACATCACAGGTTAATACAGCATCCGCAGTGGTTATCATTGGCTCAGCAAAATCTCCATTAACAATCACCTCCGAGGTACTCGAACACCCATTATCCGTATTCAAAACCTCTAGAATATAAGTTCCAGGCGCATCCACCTCAGCTGAAACTTCATTGGCACCGTCGACAATATTTCCATCCGTTGTTGTCCATAGGTAATCAATTTCACTTCCTGAAGAGGATCCAGATCCATCTAACATGACGCTAATCACACTGCAATCCATGGTCATACCGCTTCCAGCATCAGCCGTTGGAAAATCGAAACTTTCAGATACCGAAACTTGGTCTGTTACGATACAACCATTATCATTAACTTGATAGGTATAAACTCCTGCTGCACCAACAGTAACCACATTGGTGTTTGATATTTCGTTACCATCCTCATCAAACCATTTTTCTGAGGTAATGTTTCCTGAGGCCGTACCGATCAGGTCAATCGTACTATTTTCGCAATCGATCATTCCATCAAAACCGGCATCAGCTGTTGGGGCAGGTATTTCTGCTACAGCAAAAGGCGTATACGTTTGGCATCCATTAGCGTCTGTAACCGTAGCCAGGTATGCACCCGGTGCCAAATTTGGAAAAGTTTGATTAGGTGAATCTCCATTTCCAATGTTGTATAAATATGGTCCGACACCACCACTACCAGTAATAACAGCTAAGCCGTTGTCTTCATCACAGCTAGCTGGGAAGGCACTCGATGCTGCAAATAGGAAGGGTGGCTCAAATATTTCATACATCTCCACATCTTCACATCCTTGCGGATCCGTACAGGTTACTTCATATAATCCTGGAGATAAACTTGAGACCATTGGTCCAGACATGCCATTACTCCAACTATAAGAATAGTTACCGTTACCTCCACTCGCAGTGAGATCTATCGAACCGTCATTGTTTCCAAAACAATTGACATCTTCTACAGACAATGCCGTTATTTCTATTGGTAATGTACTGACATCAACGGTTAGATTTGTCAGTTCGATAAAGTAGTTATTATTATCTCTGATGGTCACGTCATATGTCCCCGGAGGCACTAAAACATCTTGTGTCGACTGTCCATTTGACCATTGATAAATCAAGTTATTATATCCCCCACTGGCCGTTACATCAATGAGACCATTCGGGTTATTACAATCAGCATGTGTTATTTGCGAACTCGCATTTAATGTAAAAGAACTGAATAACCAATTTTCCCAAGTGGTTTGACTGGCTTGACCCACTTCCCATGTGCGCCTATCGGGAGATATGGCATATAAGGTAGGGTAATATGTTATGTTATAATCTGTCGCTACACTCAAATCACCACCTACTAAATCAATAATGGGATACGGCGTTCCGGTTACCCAATCACCTTGAGTCCCCCCAACACAACCACTAGGTCCATAAAGACAGGCCGTATTAGTACTTCCATCTGGCTCAATAAAAAAGACCATAATTTCTCCAGTACCTGGAGGACCATAGGCATTATACAGATCTTTTAGAATTCCACTTTGATGGTAACTCCAACATGGAGGACACCAAGTCGCCGAAAAATCTAGGATCACTGGAATCCCTTGATCCAAATAACTATACAAGTTATATGAGACCCCATTGATGTCCGTTAAGGTAAAATCGTCTGCCACGGACCCATCAGGTAATGCGGCATTTAAATCTTGAGTACTCAGACTCATGAGTGCCACAAGGCACATCAGGTAGAGTTTTTTCATAAAATATTGCTTTTGAAATTGCGAATAGAAAGACTTGTAAAAACAAGAACACGTAACCCCAATAAGGGTTTGTTGATTTTCGCTTTATACATGCTTTCGAGTGGTTTCTGTTAAGTTAGCGAAAACCCTTGAAAAATTAAGAAAAAAACTAGGAGACTTTTGGTTGAATTATTTTCGATTCCCCATGTTAGGCATTCCCTGCATCATACGCTCCATCCCTTTTCCCTTACTCATCATATGCATCATTTTTCGCATTTGGTCAAATTGCTTAATGAACATGTTGATTTCGTGAATACTGCGTCCACAGCCTTTTGCAATACGACGTTTTCTACTCATATTGAGTAGTTCAGGATTACCACGTTCTTTCGGGGTCATAGAATGAATAATGGATTCCACTTTGGCGAAAGCCGAATCATCGATATCTAAATTCTTTGTAAGCTTACTCATTCCAGGAATCATACCCATCAAACTCTTCAAATCACCCATACGTTTAATTTGATTAAGTTGGCTCAGAAAATCGTCGAAATCAAATTTATTTTTCTTGATTTTCTTTTCTAACCTCTTAGCCTCCTTTTCGTCGAATTGTTCTTGTGCTTTTTCTACAAAGGAAACAATATCACCCATTCCCAAAATTCTTTGGGCCATTCTATCTGGGTGAAAGACATCGAGGTCTTCTAATTTCTCTCCCGTACTGACAAATTTTATAGACTTCCCTACCGTATACTTAACCGTTAAGGCGGCACCACCTCGTGTATCACCATCCAACTTTGTTAAAACAACCCCGTCGTAATTGATGACTTCATTAAACGCCTTAGCGGTATTGACAGCGTCTTGACCCGTCATAGAATCGACCACAAACAAAGTTTCGGTAGGCAAGATACTTTCTTTGATCTTCGATATCTCGGACATCATTTCTTCATCAACAGCCAATCGACCAGCAGTATCTACAATGACCACATCATAACTATTAGATTTGGCATGAGCGATGGCATTCAAAGCAATCGTTACTGGATCTTGCACCCCAGGTTCCTTATAAATACCCGCACCTGCTTGCTCGGCGACTACGGTCAATTGATCCACTGCGGCTGGTCTGTACACGTCACATGCCACGAGTAAAGGACGCTTACTCTTCTTTTCTTTCAGAAATTTAGCGAGTTTCCCAGAAAAAGTCGTTTTTCCAGACCCTTGTAGACCTGCAATCAAGACAACACCTGGATTTCCTTTTATGTTAATGCCGGCTGCCTGGCCTCCCATTAAAGAGACCATTTCGTCCATAACAATTTTAACCATGAGTTCACCTGGCTTCACCGCGTTGAGTACATTTTCTGTACCTAGTGCTTTATCCTTTACTTTATCTGTAAACTCTTTAGCTATTTTATAGTTAACATCTGCAGCCACTAAAGCACGTCGTATCTCCTTTACGGATTGCGCAATGTTAATTTCTGTAAGCTTTCCTTGCCCTTTGAGATTCTTAAACGCCGAATCTAACCGATCACTTAAATTTTCGAACATAATATTTGTCGTGGTAAGAGCGTCAAATATAGGGGTATTTGTATAAATTCGAGCTGCGAAATTGATCTAGAAAACTCTAAAAGAGTTAATTAAATCGATCATTAACCCATGAGATATTTATTCATTCTGTTGTGCATTAGTGCATTTTGTATGTCCAACTACAATCCTAAGGTTGGAGACGTCATTGATTCTCTCAATAACATTCCGGTTTACTACAATGGAAAGATGAATAATGTACAAGGAAGACATTACGCACCAGGAGGCTATAATTTAGGTCTCAAGTACCAGTGTGTCGAATTTGTTAAGCGGTACTACTATTATCATATTGGTCATAGGATGCCTAACTCTTATGGTCATGCTAAAGATTTTTTCGACAAATCCCTTCCAGATCGGGGATATAACTCTGTACGTGCCTTGTTACAATTTAGAAATACGCGGGAGTACAAACCAATTGTCAATGATATTATTATTTACGATGGCACTCATAACAATCCTTTTGGCCATATGGCTGTCGTGTCTGAGGTTGGCGATGATTATGTCGAAATAATACAACAAAATTGGGGTACAAAATCACGACAAAGATTGAAACTTGTCGAATTCGAGGGCATTTATACTGTCGCCGATTTTAGTGTTTTAGGTTGGCTCCGTAAACCATATTAGTTATAGTCTTCATAATTAATGGCTTGAGAGTAATAATTGACAGTCCTAAATTGTTATTATTGCGAAAATCGCTTGTTTTTGAAAAATCTAATCTTACTCTCGTTTTTGCTGTTTATTGGTGCATCTCTTTTTTCTCAAGAAGTTGAAGAAAACGTCATCATTGAGCATTTTAAAGGTCTATCTCCTTCGACTTCCGTCAATCAAATACTTGTAGACAAATCAAATAGAAAATTAATTGCCACCCAAGATGGACTTTATCGCGTCGGTAAATTTGAAGAAAACGCAGAACAGCTTTTTAACCAAGAGGTCTCTACTGTTCGCCTTGGCAGAAAAGGCGAAGTATGGTATGCATCTAAAAATGTGGTTTTTCGCGAAAGCGAAATGAAAAAATACAATTGTCCTGAGGGTACAATTATTAATGACATCCTTGTTTATAAAGGTCAATTATTCTGTGGAACCACTAATGGTGTCTACATTTTTAATGCTAAAAGCGGCAAATTAACTGATCATAAAACTTCCGAAAATTCGAAGTTGTGGTCCAATGTGATCAATTTTCTTCACGAAGATAAATTTGGTCATGCATGGGTAGGAACAGAGAAAGGTGTATTGAGATTTGATGACAAATCATGGGATGACAAACGGGATGGAAAAAAGGAATCATTTTTAATAGTCAAAGAAGATGCAGAAGCTGTTTGGACCATTACGGATAAAGAATTTTGGTTCATTTTTGATGGTTGGAGATGGAATCCTCTTGGTTTAGAAGATGATTGGTTTAGAGGAAGTATAAATGACTTTACATTTGATTCTAAAGGGAGATTGTATTTAGCCTCTGATGTTTTAACTCGCGTAGATCCCAATTCTGAAAAAATCGAAATGTATTCCGATGACTTGGCTTTAGTCAGTAAAAAGTGTATCACTATTGCGTCTGATGTAAATAATCAAATTTGGATAGGAACCGAGAAAAATGGTCTTTATAGAATACGGTTCTCGGATAATGAGGCTGAATTATTAAGTGCCGTCTGTATTCTTGAAAATGAAATCAAATGTGCCGGTGCGGATAATGCTAGTATTGTCGTTAATGCTTCAGGAGGGCAAAGACCATATAAGTACAAATGGTCGAAAAACTCTATGAGAGGTAAAAATCCTAAACGCGTTAAACCAGGATCATATGCCGTGACAGTCACGGATAAAAACAAAATGGAATTTGTAGCGTCAATTGAAATTACCGAACCTGAGGCCATAAAATTAAACATTGATGAAACTCAGCGGATTAGTGACAAGCGACTTAAAGACGGTTATGCACGAATATCTGCCATGGGTGGAACGGGAAATCTCAAGGCGAAATGGTCAAATGGAGAAATTGGGTTTGAAGCCAAAAAGTTATCTAAAGGAAATCATGAAGTGACGGTCACAGATGCTTCAGGATGTAATGTCGTAGAAACGGTCGAGATAAAACGCGAGAAGTTTATTCCGGACTTAGATGTGGCTAAAATATCTGTAGGACAAACCCTACGAATCAATGAACTGTTCTTCGATGCGGATAGCAGTTTGATCCGGTCAGATTCTTATGATGTCCTTGATGAAGTTCACGAATTCCTCAGTTCTAATTCAGAAGTCGTGATTGAAATTGGCGGGCATACAAATACCATCCCTTCCCATGAATACTGTGATAGACTCTCTTTAGAACGTGCAGAAAACGTGGCACGTTATCTCTACGAAAAAGGAATAGAGAAAAAACGTATTGATTTTAAAGGTTATGGCAAAAGACAACCCATTTCAAAGGGAACAAACTTTTCGGCAAGACAAAAAAATCAACGCGTAGAAATTAAAATACTTTCACTGGGTAATCCATAAATAAACTCAGTACAGCTCCACAAAATAGTATTTCGTCCACTTAGGGCCACCCCAAAGATTTGCTAAGCATTTGGACTTAGTATAAAGTTATATTCTGTTAAATTATTATATTAGGATATGACATATATGTTTTACGAATATTTTAGTCATCTTAATTAAACTAAAACTATACTATGGAAAAAGTACATTGCCGAATTCCTTGAAAGATTTGCCCTTTGCTGGG
>JAHDBE010000080.1 GCA_020630555.1 Saprospiraceae bacterium | reverse complement strand
AAGTAAGCATGGCTAAAATGGCGTCGTGGGGTGACATTTGGGTATTCTTAGTAGGAAACTTTGTATTGGGTGCTGCGGCAGCCTTCTTAATTAAATTTGTCAATGGAGACGATTAACGTGTAAAAATTGAGAATAATTTGAGCTGCAATCATTTGGTTGCAGCTTTTTTTTTAGCTTTCGCGAATGAGTCCATGGAAATTTTTTATTGATACAGGAGGAACATTTACAGACTGTTTAGCTATCTCTCCTAGCTCTGAAAAGCATACACTTAAAATTTTGAGCAGTGCCCAATTGCATTTTGAGGTGGACAAAAAAATTGATAATCGCTCTTACTTAATTCGCGGACAGCATATACGATTTATACATTTGCTGGAAGCCTACACATGTATCGAAGCGGCTGAGGCTGTATCATCAATTGATCTGCAAATATTAAAATTTAAAACTTCTGTAAACCTTCATGCGGGCGATCGAATAACGATACAATCTCCTGAGCCTTCTCCCCTTTTTGCCATACGATTATTAACAGATTCTCGAATTCATGATACTCTTCCAAAATGCCTCGTAAAAATCGGGACTACACGAGCCACAAATGCTCTGCTGGAAGAGTCCGAACAAGAAATACTGGCTATTCACTCCAAAGGATTTAAAGATTTAATTCGTATTGGAGATCAAAGAAGACCTAATTTATTTCAACTAAACGTACCCCCAAAACCTATTCTTCACGACCAGGTTTTTGAAGAAGATAAGAGTGACAGCTGGCTTAAAGAACTAAAGAACGAATCTGACAAGCAACGAGGTATCGCGATTTGTCTCAAAAACGCATTTTATCAGCCACAGAAAGAACTAGATCTTAAACGAAAAATCTGCAAACTTGGATTTACTAATGTGCATACAAGTTATGAAGTAAGCCCAAGAATAGGTTACTTGGATAGAACCACTACGACTCATGTAAACACCTATTTGTCCAACAGTGTAGATCGTTTTTTTAATGAACTAAAACAGGGCATTCCTCAATCCATAATTCGTATCATGCAGAGCGATGGTCAACTAGCAAAGGCGTCGAATTTTAAGCCTAAAGATGGATTGCTAAGTGGACCAGCAGGAGGTGTAAAAGCTTTAGCCAATTTTGCTTTGACGTATAGGCTTGACAAAGTCATCGGTTTTGATATGGGAGGTACGAGCACTGATGTCTCGTTTTACGATGGAAATTTTGATTTTGATTTCGAAACCCAGATAGGCAAACATAAAATTCAGTCAAAATCTGTATCAATACATACCGTCGCCGCAGGAGGAGGCTCCGTATGTAATGTAAAAAATGGGTTACTCACTGTTGGTCCTGAAAGTGCAGGGGCTTATCCTGGTCCTGCGTGTTATGGTCACAAGGGACCATTAAGTCTCACCGATTTAAACCTTGCTTTAGGTCGTCTATCTCCCGAAGAATGTGCCATACCGATGGATAAAAACTTATCCATAAACAAGATTAAGGAGCTTCTGTCACTGAACAAAATGGACTCTTCAAAATGGCGCAATTATGCAGAGGAGTGGATAGAATTAGCCAATTTAAAAATGGCAAATGCCGTCCGTGAACTGGCTTTAAAAAAAGGAAGAGACTGTAGTGAATATCACTTGATAGCATTTGGGGGAGCTGCGGGCCTACATGCCTGCGAAGTTGCTGAGCTTTTACATATTGAAAATGTATATTTTCCAGCCGATTCTGGAATTTTTAGCGCTGTGGGTATACAACATGCACGAGATTCCTTCTCTACAGAAAAAGAGCTTCTTCAAGATTACATGGAGATTCGCGATTCTCTTTATGAGATTGAAAGCTCATTAATTGATCAACTTAAACTTCCTGTTGACAAGAATTTTAATCTAACCAAACTATATCGCGTGAGACTTTACGGTCAGGATTATTGTCTTGAATTACATAACCCTGATGTAAAAAACATTCATGATATTTTCATTGAAAGATTTTTACAAATCTATGGCTTCACGCCTACGAATCCTCAAATCGAAATTCATAGTATTCACCTAAGTGCAGAGGAAAAAGAAGAATTGAACCCATATTATTCTTTCAACAAAAAGTCTGAACTCTCCATCATTCACTTGGAAAAAAGCTCTTGGGCGAATCTTAACCAAACCGATACATATAGCGGCGAATTATGTATTACTCATCCTTATTGTACTGTTTTTATCCCTAAATCTTGGCATGTTTACAAGTCTCAGAACAATGACCTTCGTGCTTTCAAATTAAATAATTCTAAAATTAATGTGTCGATAAAAGAAAGTGTCGTTATTGAAAAACTGAACGCCATTGCAAAAGAGATGGGATCAATTTTACAGCGATCTTCATTTTCAGTCAACATAAAGGAACGACTAGATTTTTCGTGCGCGATCATTAACCCAAAAAAAGAATTAATCATTAACGCTCCCCATATCCCCGTTCATCTAGGCTCACTAGGCATTTGTACGCGCCTTATGCTTAAACATGTGAAACTAAAAAAAGGAGATGTCGCCATTACAAATCATCCAGCATATGGTGGATCGCATTTACCAGACATCACCCTCATAAAAGCCGTTTATGATGAAGACGATAGGCTCATTGCCTATGTCATTAACAGAGCTCATCATGCCGAAATCGGGGGTATTACTCCTGGGTCTATGCCCCCGAATGCCAATTCTCTAGAAGAAGAAGGTGTCATATTTGAACCACAACTTATCGTTACAAATCAGGTACTCGATCAAAAGAAAATCATTAGCTGTTTATCTTCCGCTAAATATCCATCAAGAAATATACATGAAAACCTTAGAGACATAGAAGCCGCTTTAGCTTCATTAAATTACGGGGAGAAGGCTCTGATCGATTTAGCCAAAGAACTAGGTAATGATGTTTTAATATCCCAAATGAACTCCATCATTACACGCGGGAAAAAAGTATCCTCTGATTTTGTAAGAAACTTGAGGATTACTAGACGTCACGTAAAAGAACGACTAGATGATGGTTCGTTAATAAGTATTTCAATTGCATCTCAAAACGATAAACTCCTCATTGATTTTACGGGTACATCGTCCACTCATCATGGAAATTTAAATGCAGGAATCGCTATTGTTCACTCTGTTATCTTGTATGTGTTGCGATTAGTTTGTAATGATGATATACCACTTAATGATGGTTTCATGTATCCTATACACTTAATTCTCCCCCACTGTCTTTTAAATCCCGTACCAAATAAAGATGGTTATCCAGCTGTTGTAGCTGGAAACACGGAATTGAGCCAAAGACTTACAAATGGATTATTAAAAGCCCTCGACATATCTGCCGCCTCTCAAGGCACTATGAACAACGTTCTCTTTGGAAACGCTCATTTTGGATATTATGAAACAATTGGGGGCGGGACAGGAGCAGGAATAGATTTTCACGGTACAGATGCTGTTCACCAACACATGACCAATACCAAAATTACTGATCCCGAAATCATTGAAAATAGATATCCAGTGGAAATCTTAGCTTACGAAATCAGAGAAAATTCTGGGGGCTCTGGATCATTTAGAGGAGGAAATGGCATTCGTAGAGTATATCGTTTTAAAGAAGACTTGGATGTCACTGTGATAACGCAACACAGAACATCCGGTCCTGCAGGAATGAATGGTGGTGAACCAGGTAAACCAGGAAATCAATACATAATTGACGTAAACGGTCGAAAACTTCATTTATCCTCACAAGATCACAAACAGGTAAAGGCCAACAGTCTTTTGTATATTGAAACACCAGGTGGAGGTGCTTATGGAAAAGAATAAAACATCACATAGAATTAAAAGTGTTATCCTTTGGTCGATAATTTCTGCTGCTTTTATTGGACCAGGGACAATTACTACCGCATCCAAAGCGGGACATAGTTTTGGTTACAGTCTTATTTGGGCACTTGTATTCTCCATATTTGCTACTATTATTTTACAGGAGGCATCGGCTCGAATTAGCCTATCGACTCGTAAGAATCTAGGTGAAATTCTACGAGAATTGAAGGTTTCGCCTCTGATTGCTTACTTCTTATTTATCGCTGTCAGTATAGGATGTGCTGCTTATGAAGCCGGTAATATATTGGGCGCTGTATCTGGAATTCAACTACTATCAGACCTTGATTCTTTAGCCATCACGGGACTTATTTGTTTTATCTCTGGAATTGTTTTATGGTTTAATCAAACTAAAGTCATAGGCGTTACCATGAGTATAGTTGTAGCGATTATGGGAGGCGCATTTTTAGTATTAGCGGCTTTCGCCAATATTGATTGGGCCGAACTAATTCGAGGACTGATCATTCCAAGTTTCCCTGAAAATAGTTCGCTTATAATTGTCGCCTTAGTAGGCACCACGATAGTTCCTTATAATTTATTTATTGCCAATGGTTTAAAACATGACCAGAATCTTGAAGAGATGCGTTTCGGTTTAAATGTTTCGATAATTATTGGCGGTTTAATTTCACTAGCGGTTTTAATTGTTGGCACACAGATTTCTGGCGCCTTTAGTTTTGAAGCGATCATGAAGCAATTTAAAAAAATACCGTTTGGTGGAGCTTCTTTATTTGGAGTCGGGATGTTTTGTGCGGGATTAAGTTCAGCCATTACGGCTCCTTTTGCAGCAGGCATTGCGGCACAAAGTGTTTTTGGAAATTCTTTAAGTCCTAATAAGATTCGATTTATTCGTTTTGCGACATTGGGTATTGGTGCCAGTTTCGCATTTCTTAAAATTAAACCAATACCCATAATCATTTTGGCCCAAGCACTCAACGGGGTTTTATTACCATTCATTGCATTATTAATTCTATGGATTTATTTAAATAAACAGCTTATTCCTGACCCGTATAAGAATAGTACTCTTAGACATTTATCCTTAAACTGTATAGTTGTGGTCTCGGTTTTTTTAGGAAGTGTGGGATTCTGTAAAGCCTTAAACAGTATAGGTCCTGTTGTAATAGAGGGGAATACTTTATTGAAAGTATCCCTTTGTATTACTGGAATTATTATGTTGTCATTCTACCGATTCGTATATACATCAGATTAGCTTTTCGACAACCTCGGGTGGTGGTTTTTTAAAGTTTGATAAAGGTCGGTCGGATTAAAGGGTTTTGAAATATGTCCATTCATGCCTATTTCCAAAACTTCTTTTTTTACATCGGCAGCAGCAGAAGCTGACAAAGCATAAATTGGAATCGACTTTTCTTGATCTTTTTCCGAAGACCTGATCAAACGCGCGGCGTCATACCCATTCATAACTGGCATTTGTAGATCCATTAATATCAAATCATACTCATTGGCGGAAGCCATATCTACTCCAATCTGACCATTCTCTGCAATATCGTAATCTAATTCCCATTTATTAAAAAACCTTTGAATGACGAGTATGTTCATTTTATGATCCTCCACAACGAGTATTTTCATTCCTTGTAAACCAGAAAACGAAGGCATTGCCATTCGGTGTGCTTGAGATTCGCTGTTAAATTTTTCGCTTTTGCCTACCCATAAATCAAAGTAAAAGATAGACCCTTTACCTAACTCACTCTGAACCTTTAATTCGGACCCCATAAGTTCGAGTAGCCTTTTACAAATGGCAAGACCTAAACCAGATCCTCCATATTTACGAGTTGTGGCCGAACTCGCCTGTGTAAAAGACTTAAAAATATCAGCTTGTTTATCCTTTGCGATACCGATTCCCGTATCTTCTACCTTAACGGTTAAGCAAATTTGATCGTCCGTTTTTTCTTTGATTTCGAGATCTAAAGTAACCTTACCCTCTTTGGTAAACTTAATCGCGTTATTCACGAGATTAGTTAAAATTTGTGCAAATCGTGTGCTATCTCCTTTAACCACGGATGGAAGTAAATCGTCCTTTTTTATCGTAAACTTAAGTCTCTTTTCTTCAGCTTTTTGATTTAAGGTCGCTTGAATGCCATTTAAAATATGATCTAAACTAAACTCTTCTTCCTCAAGTTCTAAGGCACCAGATTCAATTTTATTAAAATCGAGAATATCATTGACCAAATTCAAAAGATGTTCAGACGAATATTTCAGAGCCTGAAGACTTTCAAGCTGTTCGTCCTTGGGGTCTTCCATTAAAAGCAAGTGACTTATTCCGATGATGGCATTTAACGGAGTCCTTATTTCATGTGACATGGTAGACAAGAAATTGTCCTTGGCTTTATTAGCCATTTTTTCTTTATCACGACTGTATTGTAATTCTACTTGGGTTTCTTTTAGATTACTGATATCCATAATTGTCCCGACGACACCTTCTATTTCTCCGTCTTTTTTAATTAAGCGCCCCCTCACTTCTATCCAACTCTCCATACCATTTTTGGAAACAAATTGCAATTCCCCCTCAAACTCATCACGGCGAAGGCTCTCTGGCTTTATGTAATCTAGTAAAGCTATTCCTTCAGAATTTCTGAAAAAATCAGAGTAGGGTTTATTCAGACTTTCGTCAATAGTGTAGCCCGTAAGGTTTTCCCATGCGGGGTTAAGGTAGGTCCATCGTCCATGTCGATCTGTACGAAAAACAACTTCACTAAGATTTGTAGTCACCATTTCCAAAGTGTCCGTCACATTACGCACATTATTCTTTAATTTATTATTTGCTTCGAATAGTTCCTTTGAGCTTTCCTCTAGAATATTTTCTAAATGCTTGATATCTGAATCAAAATCTAGATAGGCCGAATTAACGTGACCAAGGAATCCTTCGATCTTTCTTAAAGTCTCAGATTCGAAATCAAATTTAGATAATTGTCTTTTTAAAAGGCGATGGAGTTTCATTACTCTGCCAAGGTAGTAATCGTCATGGTTTGATTATGCAAACTACAGGGACTAAATTTATTAAAAGGTGCAATTTCTCCATAACTATAAAAGCCCGTTGTCACAACTTGATCACCAAGAATTTCATTTACAACCTCCACTTCTTCCTCTACTAATTGTTTTAAAACTAATCGGCGCCCGACGCAGCTAACTAATATGGCCAACTGACTTTTTGTATCAATAATTTCTTCTGAAATCTTGGCGGAACCTTCCGCACCATCAATCAAACGGTCAATATTGGCTTTCATTAATCTCACATAGGCACCTTCTGGCAAATTCCCTGCAAAGGTCATACTTTGATTCTCCTCGTCAACAGCCAAGATAGTGCGTACAACGGGTTCTGTTGAGGCGTCCGTTCGTAAGCTTAAGGGAAACAATAATCCAGATCCGGGTAGATCCTGTGCCTTCTCTCCCAGATATGTCTTATACAGTTTTAAAGCGGGTTCGCCGTCTAGTTCGTAAAGTATATTCTTGTCAGATTTTGTCACTAATCTTTCTGCACCAAAACTATCCCATCCTCCCTGCGAACCAAAGCCCACCTTTAATTTATCCCCGTAGAAGGCCAAGCCAGCAATCACGCCATCAACGAGCTTTCCATTAGAGATGATAAATGTCTTTTTAAAATCGGGTCCATCGCCAGCAAGTCCTCCAGTAATACTTACATTTTCACTGACCACCTCATGAAAACCAGCCACTAACTCCGCTCCATTTACTTTCAATCCATCACTAAGTACTAAAATGTGCTTTAAATCGTCCTCGGCTAGTCTTTTACAAAGTAATTTTCCAGCTTCTCGACTGTCCTCTTTGACTTCCGTCAATGAAACCTCTTCTAAGCGAACCTCTGTATGATCTAAAGAAATGGCAGTTAGAGATATAGAATTATCAGTCACTTTGTTTCCCATAATTTCACCGGAGGTGGAGCATCCAAATACAATAGATGCAGGATACTCACTGGAAAGATGCGTAACAAATTCTTCTACAGCTTCAAATTGTGGAGACACGAACAACAAAAAAACATGAGGACTAAAATCAATATCAAGTTGCTCTAAATAATTACTTTCTGATAATCTTTTTTGATACAGCTTCATAGCATTATTAGTCTATCTTTCCGAACCGTGAATTTCAAAGACAATTGTCCCACATGCCTCTTTAGCACGAGACTTTTCGAACCAGAACTCCTTCGCTTTACGAGAGGCTAAGGATATTAAACTTTCTTTAGTTATCGTAGATTTTTGAGGATCAAATTCTGCGGTTTCTACTTTACCATTTCTGTTCACACAAATATTTATGGCGACTTTCCCAGAATCATCAGATAAAATCAGAATATTGGGCTGATTTAAAATTCTCCTTGAACCAAGACCATCTCCAAAGATTCTTAGGGTTAAGTCTTCATCAACTTCGATAGTATTCAAAGAGTCGTCTTCTCTTTCTTCAGATTCATCAGAACTATCCTCAGTGACAAGATCATCTTCGAATTCGACATCACTACCTGAAGAACCACCTCCCATTTCATCATCTGGGGATTCATCCTCAATACGCTCCTTCTTTTCTGTTAAAACTATTCCATCGTCCGCTGGTTTTTCGACTTTCTCTTCAACAGGTCTTTTTTTCTCTTCGAAATCTCCGCGCATCACACCACCACAATGCTTTGCAAATAATTTTCTTGATTTTACAGATCCATTGGCGGAAGCCAGTTTCCAATACTTACAAGCTTCCTGATCCAAACCCGCATCGTAATATAAGCCAGCCAACTTTTCAAGAAGTTTATAATCATTGGGAAACAACTCAGAAGCCACAGCGAAAGAATTAATTGCGGCATCCTCATTACTCATGGCGTATTCTATGTTTGCGTTAAGCAAAACAACATCTTTAGAAATCCCTTTGTAAGCGATGTATGTAGATAAATCCTTCTTCGCACCAGCGAATGCTCCAACTTCATATTTTGCTTTGGCTCGAGCCAAAAGAACATCTTCGAATTCTGGATCTTTATTAATTATTTTGGTCAACTCCTTGATTGCATCGTCAAATCGATCGGTGTCTATTAAGTAATTGGCTTTCGTTAAAATGAACCCAAGTTCATCTTCAAATGACTGAGCGGTGGCGTTAAACCCAAAACCGAGAAGGAGAATTAAGCTAAATATATAGTTGCGAATCATAACTGCTTTTATTATTGGACGTTGTTCTTTTATCAAATGGTGTTAATTAAAGATTAAATTTTAACATACAACTGTCTTAACAGTGCAATAATTATGCGAGTTTCATTACGAATAGCAAATTGTCTTAATTTTGCACAAAAAACACACTATGGGTAAAGCATTCGTTATCTCTGCGGTTCGAACTCCGCTTGGGAGTTTTGGAGGTATTTTGAAAGGGTTTTCTGCCACAGAATTAGGTACGAAAGCGATTCAGGGCGCTTTAAAGTCTGCTCATGTTTCGCCGAATCAAGTAAACGAAGTCTTCATGGGAAATGTCGTTTCCTCTAATCTTGGTCAAGCTCCTGCCCGACAGGCTGCATTGGGAGCGGGTATACCGAATAACGTACCCTGCACTACCGTAAATAAAGTGTGCTCATCAGGAATGAAATCCGTCATGTTTGCGGCACAATCCATAAAACTAGGTGAAAATGACATTGTCATCGCTGGAGGAATGGAAAGTATGTCGAATATCCCTTATTACTTACCAAAAACAAGATGGGGAATGAAATATGGTGGCGGAGAGATCATTGATGGTTTAGAAAAAGATGGATTAAGGGATGTTTATGGCCAACAAGCCATGGGAATCTACGCGGATAAAACAGCTGAAAAGTTTAATATTTCCCGAGAGGCACAAGATGCTTATGCCATACAATCTTATAAACGCGCAGCTGCGGCTACTGAGGCTGGAATGTTTAAAGACGAAATCGTAGGTATCGAAGTACCACAAAGGAAAGGAGATCCTATTTTAGTCACAGAAGATGAAGAATATAAAAATGTGCGTTTTGAGAAAATTCCGAATCTTCGACCTGCTTTTACAAAGGAGGGCACAGTAACTGCTGCCAATGCATCTACAATTAATGATGGCGCGTCTGCATTAGTTATTGCAAGCGAAAAAGCTGTCGAAAAATTAGGTCTAACACCTATAGCTGAAATATTATCTTATGCGGATGCAGCACATGAGCCAGAATGGTTTACAACGGCACCTACACTTGCAGCACCAAAGGCATTGGAACGCGCTGGACTAAGTTCTGATGATATAGACTTTTTTGAGGTAAACGAGGCCTTTTCAGTGGTGACAATGGCTTTTAACCAAACCATGGGTATTTCTGAAGACAAAGTAAACGTTCATGGTGGGGCTGTTTCTTTAGGTCATCCTTTAGGAGCCTCTGGTGCTCGAATAATTACGACCTTAAACCATGTTTTAAGACAAAAGAACGGGGAGATTGGTTGTGCCACATTATGTAATGGTGGCGGTGGTGCAAGTGCCATTGTTATTAAGAAAGTCTAGTAAAGCACGTAACTGCCATTATGTCATTTTGTATATCTTTGTGGTCAAAATGAGACCGAAGAGATGTATAATAATAATCCAACAATAGACAAGCTTGACAAAACGATTGACATTCAACGTCAAGGAGAGGTATTTGCGCCTGAAGGAAAAAGTCAATCGGAAAAAGCTTTTTACATAGAAAGCTATGGTTGTCAAATGAACTTTAGTGATTCAGAGATTGTCGCTTCTATTCTAAATGAAGCTGGATATGGATCTACTCGAAACATCGAGGAAGCAGATTTAATTCTCATAAATACATGTTCGATTCGAGAAAAAGCCGAAGAGACCGTTAGGAAAAGATTACGCTATTTTAATCAGATTAAAGATCAGCGGCCAGGAACATTAATCGGCGTTTTAGGGTGCATGGCTGAGAGATTAAAAGCTAAATTCTTGGAACAAGAGAAGATCGTCGACATAGTCATAGGTCCTGATGCGTACAGAGACCTTCCTAAACTTTTGGCAAGTGCAGAGGACGGAGAAAAAGGGATGAATGTCTTATTATCAAGAGAAGAGACTTACGCTGACATATCACCCTTACGCCTTGGGTCCAATGGTGTTTCGGCTTTTATTAGTATCATGCGAGGATGTGATAACATGTGCTCATTTTGTGTCGTACCATTTACACGTGGACGTGAAAGAAGCCGTGATTCGTTTTCGATTGTTGCTGAAGCAAGAGATTTGTTTGCTAAAGGATTTAAAGAGGTAACACTTTTAGGTCAAAATGTGGATTCGTACAAATGGGAAAACCCAGAGAGTAAAGAAGTTGTTAGTTTTGCCATGTTGTTAGAAATGGTAGCTTTGATTGATCCGAACTTAAGAGTTCGATTTACCACCTCGCATCCAAAAGACATAACCGATGATGTTTTATATACCATGAGAGATCATGAAAACATTTGCAAGTACATTCATCTACCTGTTCAGTCTGGTAACAGCCGTGTTTTAAAACTTATGAATAGGACGTACGACCGCGAATGGTACTTAAACAAAGTGGATCGAATTTACGAAATCATGCCTGATTGTG
>JAHDBE010000079.1 GCA_020630555.1 Saprospiraceae bacterium | reverse complement strand
GGCGCAGATCGTCAAGCGAGGTCTTGACTATTTTTCTAAACTTAGCCTTTGCCGGTAGCTCTTGGAGAAAGTGTGACATTACGTTGGCAATTTTACACAATGCAGTTCCTTACTCGGCAGTGGTTTGATTTTGTTGAGAGCGCTTCGCAAGAACGGCGACCTAAGGCTGAATTTGAACGTTGGGCAAGTATTGCAGTGAGGCACATCAAGCGTATGGTGCGAGGTGTATTTATTGCTGACAGGCGATGCGTTCGCTACAGCAAGTTTGTTGTATTACGAGGCGGTGCAGTGTGAGCAAGGTAAGACAGGACGGTTACACGTCCTTAGTGAAGCGCAGTCTGAGATTGATGCGTATGAACGTCAGAAGAGCTTTGTGCTGGCACACGGTGCACCAGTGTGAGTCGTGGATGTGATTACGGGTTCGCAGCAGCGCTACTTGAGCAAATAACAGTAACTGCTTTAGACGTATGCATCAGCCACCAAGGCGTAAGACCGAGGTGTGCTGGCGCAGTAAACGATTCTCTAAAGAATCGATCGCTTCTTGGTATCAATCTCTGTTACAGTATTTCTAATTACCGCTATTTAAGAAATGACTTAATCTGGAAACTATTGCCTTAAGATCCGTGGTATTTCCAATTGCAGTGTAGTATGCGATATAGCGTAAACCAATGTGCAGATGACAAGCCAACAGTCTGTTATGGAAATTGATCACTTTGTAGTCGTTTTTCTCCCATCTTTTTTCAAGGGCGGAAGAAAATCTGTTCATATCCAAATGAGGACACCAGGGATTCCAAAATTTTAATAAAGCAAGATCATATAGGTGATCACCAAACATTCCACACCCCCAATCAAAAATACCACTAACTCTATTATTTTTTGAGAGCACATTTCTATTCAGAAGATCGCCATGTACTATGCTTAGTCTTACATTGGGATCAGCCGTTTCTTTTAGCAATGAAAGGGCTGATCTAAATACAGCTTTAGCCTGAGGCAAATGGTCTAGCTTTTTACCCCACCCTTGCATACGGACAGAATTATTATCACATTCTATTCTAAGTAAAAAATCTACCCAGTTGTTTGGTTGATCTATAAGTCGAGAAGTTTCGAAATCCCAATCGCCAGGGACTATAGTTACCGGTAGTTTGATACATCTAAGCTCTTCAAATACGTCTACAAGATTAGGGATTAATGCATTCCAATCTGACGAAGTTAAGGATTCGATAGCTGTCCCATATTTTCGTTGAGAGATGGCATAGTAGTAGTCATCAAAAGCTTTTCCATGACTATAAAACTTTGGAATCGGAAGTGTACTTGTTCGAAATTGTGCAGCATAGCGATCTTTCGTAAAGTCGCTCTGATACTTTCCGAATCGAATAACATATTTATTGCTCGCTACAGTGTAACCAAAACATTGTGACCATGTCCCCTGTCCAATATTAGATAGATTGCTAATCGGCGCTGAGTAGCAATTTTCTAGAAAAATGATTACTTTTGAGTGAAGAAATGGCATCTTTGCAAATAATATAGAAATTATTTAGCTCTATGAAACTCAAGTTAGATAGCAATTTTTGAGCCATTAATCTTACTATCGTGATTTTTTTCAAACCAGCGAAGAAAACTTTGAAAATCCACTTGAAACTCAAAGCATTTTTCTTGCAGCATTTTTAGTGTTGTTTTTGAGAGTTGTAAGTCTTTATATAACTCATCATATTTCTTGGAAAATGTTTCATGACGTTTCCTTCGCAAATCTGATGCTAGATTTCTATCCATTGCGAGAGTTGGAGAACTGAATGCAGCTGGTACAGGGTTGCTGTAGTTTGATATCAACTCTGAATAATTGAGATTCTCTATTATGAATTTGCTAAAGAAGTAAGGATCTTTAGCCTTAGCTTTGCTAACCACGATATTCGCATATAGATCACCTGCATATTTTTCCAAAAAAGAAACTGTTGTGTTCTTAAAGAGATGTTCCAACATTTCAATGGATAATTCACCCTGACGCGGTTTGATAGCTTGATCTGCACCCAAATTCCATTTATGTGCATACAATTGTGCTAGATCTGTCATGTAGAGATAACCTGCCGCAAATGCGACATCGCTAATGGGTTTCATAAGAGCAAAATACAACTGATTAGGCTGGTTTTCTAACTCTGTAAAGTATCTAAAATTATTCCTATTAATATTATTCATTAGAAGGAATAAGCTTTGTTCTGTTATTGGAATGTGAATATCCCATGTCTTATATTTTTCAAAAAATTGCCTCGTCCCTACTCCATATCGATGAAATCTTTTGAAAAGGCTGGAAACTGAAGTTTCAAAATCATGCCAGATCACACAATCTTTGTCATATACTAGTTGCAGGTTCTCAATTCTGGCTTTGTAGCTCAAGTCAGTATCTTCGCCACCTGCTAATTGAAATGTTTCGTCAAACCCTCCTAACTCAATGAATTTATTTCGCTCATAACAGCAATTGCAAGTTACTAGAAAACTCGGAGTGCCGTCTGATAAATATCTAGGATTTAGTACTCCACGATATTCCATATATGCATTAACTTTATCCTTACTTGCTGAAAGCGTTTTTCCTCCAATGCCAAAATAATCCTTAATGGAAAATCGATAATACAAATTAGTAAGCCAATGTTTGTCTACAATGCAGTCATCATCAGTAAACGCCAAATACTTGCCATTTGCATGTTTGACTCCTAAATTGCGGCAAGCAGCTGGCCCACGCTTTTGAGATAGGCTAAAGTGCCTAATTGTGACTAGATGTTGAAATTCAGTGAGCTGAGTTATATCTAATGTTTGACCGTCACTAACAATAATCACTTCAAACAAAGCCGTTGGATAATCTAACATTGCGATTGAAGATATACATCTTTTCAATCGGCTTTCTCGATTATGAGTTGGAATAATAATAGAAAAATGCATTGCAAATTTTTCCTTGTGGTTTTGAAGTTTTAGCTGACCCGAGCTATCTGACGTGACACTGGTTTAGTGGACAAAAAAGATGTGCAGTGGATTAGTTAAATAAGTTGTTAGTTAGCTGCGAGCCTTACACACCGAAAGCCAACGTTTGTTCTCTTTATATGGGGATACATTCCGTATTGAAGAGTCGTCGAGATCAGGTCACAATCATAGTCCCACGACCCGCCACGTAAAACCTTTGATTTATGGTTACTGTCATACCAATCAGTACACCATTCCCATACATTACCGCACATGTCGACTGCGCCGATCACACTGTCGCCACTAGGGCTAAACGTATCAACTGGTGTTGTCCCGTTGCTATTGTTACTACAGTTACAGTTTGTGCCCTTGTTTTTGATACCCCCCCAAGGTTGGATATTGCCTGATTGGCCTCGAGCTGCTCGTTCCCATTGTAATTGGGAGGGTAGTTGACACAATGCCCAGTTGCAGAAAGCATTAGCATCATCCCAGTTAACGAGAACAACTGGATGGTTCATTTTTCCTGTAGGCGGAGTGCGTTCTAATTGATTCCAATTGTCATAGATGGCCCAGTCATCATTAAGAAATTGACGGTGGTTATATGGCACTCTATGATTAGGGTTCGCTCTCAAAAATAGTGCATATTGCCAGTTGGTTACTGGAGTCTTTGAAATATAAAAAGAATTAGTAATATGTGTTTTTTCGTTCTTAGCACCATATAGCATGTTGCCTGCTTCTACATATAACCAACTAATAGATGCCGGATTTTCAGATATCTGCATATTATTCATAAGATCAATGGCCCTGACATATTAATAAAATCAAAACGAGCCTGATTAAGTTGTTTTGAGTGAGTTTTCAAAATCCACCATAGTAATGAGCATACATAACTCAAAATATATCCGTGAATTCATTGTAATCTATCTTATATGAATTAGTTTAGTTCTGCATTGCGTGCTTGATTAAAGTATGATTGAAACTATCATATCTTTCGTAAAACAAATATTTGGTAGATGGTTATTGATCTCTCCTATGACACAAGTACTTAGACCTATATAATTTTTATCACTCTATGTATTTTAAGGGCTGAAATCTAGTTGCCTGTTTTTACATAATTATTTGCTGTTGAGCTAAGGAGAATCTCACATGATTAGGAGCAATGAGTTGAAATTTGATGCAGCCCGTAAACTAATTGCTGATTATAGATATCAAGAGGCGGATGCTATTTTAGAATCTCTTTTAGAGCAAAATCCGCACACACTTGACCTTCAACTAGTGTATATAAAGAATTTGGTTTCACTTAGAAAATTACAAGAAGCAAAACAAGTTTTTTTACACATCTCTACTACTGAAAGTAACTTGCGAAACAATTTGTATTGTTTACTGTTCGCCAGATTAGTCAACTTTTCGGAACAAGATAGATGGGGCTTATTTAGAAATCAACTTATGGTAGGTGGGATAGAAAACACTCGCTTAATCAAGCAGTATCTCTTTTATTTGGAAGAATGCAATTCTAGTAGAGACATATGCCACATTATAGATAATCTAATTACCATTTATGAACCCAAGCCTCATATACACAGTTTTTTGAGATTGGAACACTTGCGGCTGGCGAACGTAGACAAGCTAGTAGAAAGAAGAACAATTACTCTTGAACTAGAGCAAGAACTGTTAGAAAAGCAACAAACAATATCTAAAAGTATTGAAGATAGGATATTACAATCAGAACTTGATATCAATCTAAAGCTTTGGTATGGGAAAAACTTTTCACGTATTAGCTATTTAGAAGAGAAATATCAAAAATCTTTACTATTTACCCGGATCAACCCTCTAGAAGCTTTATCGGTTGCTCAAGTCATTGTAGATAGCATACAGGCTGAAGAACCGCTTTCTTTAGTTAGATTAGGTGACGGAGAAGGAAACGCATTAACTTATAAAGATGAATTTCAACATTTAGAAAGTACTGATTGGTCGGATGTTCAAAAATTCTGGTGGGGAAAAGAACATATAAAGGCTAGTAGTAAAGAGAAAGAAAACATAACGAAAAACCTGCAAAATGCAATTGTTAACTCTAATATTTTAGGTATCCCAGACTTTTGTAGATTAATCTTTTCAACTGCTACCAATCAATCTCAAATTCAAAGGCCATACAATCGGATCTATAGAGGTATATTGGCAATTTATGACCATCTTGTAGAAGAAAGCTTTGACGTAAACGAAAACACTATCACTTCATCTCTTATTAATTATGATCTCGAGTATTGGGGTTTATATGACTATATTTTTAAGTCAATTAATGAGTGCTGCTACATTAGTTGTCATAGTAACTTAGATGTTTTTCTTGAAAACAGGTATGGTGTTCGAACTCGCAAGAAATATATTTTGCCGCCCGAATTTAAATCACGAAAGCTTATTGGAAATGAAAATACCGAGACCCATTTTCCTCAAATTTATAATGAAATAAGATCAAATTTAGAAGTGGCATACAAAGGTGAAATGTTTTTGGTTGCCGCTGGATTTTTAGGCAAGGTTTACTGTTCACTCATAAGTCAGAGAGGAGGAATTGCATTAGATATAGGTAGTTTGGCAGATTATTGGGCAGGATACAATACAAGATTTGGGGATGCGCACTTCTTAAGTCAGAAATATCACTCTATATTGTATTTAGACAAATAAGCTTATGGTCTTTTGTTCACCATCCATGTTGAAAACACATGTAAAAAGACACGAAAATCTTCTAGGTGCTCTTCTGGAAAGTTGTACTTCTCTTCAGCATTGTCAAGAGTCTGATCAAAACAATTCAGCCAGACTTCTCTAGAACGTTCATTTATGGGGAAGCGAAAATGCCTCGCTCTCATCATTGGATTTCCATAGCGATGATGGTAAAGCGATGGCCCACCTAGAAAACCGATGAAAAATATAGCAGCTTTTTCAGAAGCAGCCTGTAAATTTTCAGGTTCTTTTGGAAACATCCAAGATATTTCACTCTGACTTAGCCTTATGTAGAAATCTTTTAGCATTCTAAATATATTTTCTTCACCCATAATTGAATAAACTTCAGTGCTAGGTCGCTTAGTAGGAGGTGGACCTTCAGGAGGTACATAAAAATTATTTTTCATTAAGAAATAGCCTGTAAATAATATTTACTATACAAAGAGTAATAAGGTCTTATGCTAGAACCTCTTTCTTGTTCGCGAAATAATCTAAAAACGAGATAGAGCAATTACCAGATAACCTAGAATTTCTGCTTGGTCTTCAATTGAAGGCATTTCTTTTTCTAGTTCAGTATCCACATGTGCTTGATTATTTTTAGTAGAAGTTGAGATTTTTTCTGTGCTGGAGCTATTGTACTCAGATTGACCAGTTTGAGTTTCAGAAAGATTTAGTGACATATGGAGTTCTTGCTATACCGATTTGCATCTAACTGAATACCCGTAAATAGTTTGTTCTAATTAAGCGGAAATAAATTGAGTTAGACCTTGTATTGTATGTAAGAAATGGTGATATAAAGCGCATTTTTTAAAAATGCCCTAAAGACTTAAGCTCTTCCAAAGCGAATTTATTGGATTTGTCAGTCATATTTGCGCTTCTTTCGGAAAGGCGCATTTTCGAGACTTCGACAAGCACTTCTTTAGCATCAAATGCAAAAGACCTAATTGCTCCTGAATTAGTAGCATCGCTTACAGTTCGAAATCGGATTAGTTCTTTTGAGATCTCTCTCTTTTTAACGCCATGATACTTTTCATTATAGGGCAGTAGAATACCATCAGAGTTAATCATATCTCTGTAATGAGCATAATATAAACTAGGTAATTCAATATTTTCTTGCACGATATATCTCCAGAGATCAATTTCTGTCCAATCACTCATTGGAAAGACACGGAATGCTTCACCAAGATTATGTTCAACATTGAATGTATTCCGAATCTCAGGGCGCTGATTTTCAGGATTCCATTTCCCATACTTATTCCGATGTGAAAATATGCGTTCTTTTGCTTGTGCTTTTTCATCACTTCGACGGGCGCCACATAACGAGGCATCAAAAGCTATCTCCGACATAGTTGCTAAAAAAGCTTTTGTCTCAAGTTGTATATTCTTTTGGTTTGAATTTGTACTACGAACTATAAGATCAACTTGTAGTTCATTCTTCAGGAATTTGTCTCTAAATTCAATAATTTCAGGAAAATTAAAGCCCGAGTCAATATGTAAAAACGGAAAAGGGATCTTGGTAGGATAAAACGCTTTTCTACACAAATGTGCTAAAACTATTGAATCTTTTCCACCAGAAAAGAGCAGCACTGGTTTCTTAAATACCGCCGCAAACTCTCGAATTATGAAAATGGCATTAGACTCTAATTGTCTAAGATATAGTTGAGTTTGTTTTTCCATATTTAAACTGTCAATTAGTATTTCTATAGACTTAGTAGTATGTATAGACAATAAAAGAGTGACATGCCCCCTCATGACAAATAGTCAAACACTCTCCCTTAAATGGCGCTATTTGCACTAAGTAGTACTAAAAAAACAATAATAGCTATTATAGATCTACCCATTTACGATTCTTCGTGATTTGTCTTAAGATCTGGGTGCTGCTAACTGTAGATTTCATCTGTCCATATTGAATGGCTAAATTACGTTGATATATAGACGCAGATGTTCCAGTTAAGCAAGCCGCAATTAGCGTATGTGCTTCCCCATCCTGAATATCAATCTCTACAAAATTGGAACAGGCTACAAAAACATCTTCGGGCCACTTCTCAGTTTCTGCACCATAGTGGGCGTAAATGAGGTTTCTAAACTCATTCTTAGTTTTATTGAGACGCATATACTCTGCGTTATATGTACCTGAAAACCCTGTGGATATTGGCTGCGCAGCCATAGCAGGGCGAACTATTTGTTTATAAATTTCGGCAGAGAAGGAAGATGCATACCACATTGATGCTGTTGTATATCTTATGAATTTACTTGCTTTACCCAAAAAGTCATACCATGTCTCTGAGTTGTTGATTGCTTGTATTGCATATTGTAGATATGCATCACAATATAGCGTGTTAATCAAGAATGCATGATGTCCAACTCGCCAACGGAACAACGCTAATTCTTGTACAGTCATTGGTTTTATTTGAGTGCTAATGCTATTGTTTTTAATTAAATCATGAGTAGTAATGTCTTGATTGGTGAGATCTTCATTGTTGTGTACACTTAGCACTGTTAGCAAGCCTTCAATCAGTATCAAATGTTCATGAACAGATATAGGCGCTCTTTGGATATCTTCAAATAAAGTTTTGTATGTTGAAAGGACGTTAGAAAAAAACGCAAAAAAGTCTAACTCGCTAACTCTAGAAATTTTGAAGAAGTCATCATGTATTGCATAGTTGCTTAGTGTGTCAGTGCCTAAAGAATCCCCGTAATATTTAGATAAAACATTAATAGTTGCTTCTTTACGGTCCAAAAATAAATTTACATTGAATTGATCGTTTATTTGCCTTTGTATAGTATCTATTTCATTTACTATTACTTGATCTAATCTATGCAATTCATGCTGATGGATATAAAGATATCCACTCTTCTCCATCTTTTTCTCTATTAATTTACGGAAGTTTTTAATTAGTCTACTTAATTCGGTATGAGAGATTAATTCTTGATTGGCTAGCTCTTGAATATTGGCGGAAGCTGGCAGAATTAGGTATAGATTATTCATTGAACAACTCATCTTTCCTCTTTGCTAGTCCCTTTCATGAAAGAAACCAACAGCACTCGTTTCATTCGTTACTGGATCAATCAATATAAAATAGCCTGTATTCTTATTACTTTTATAGCAATCATAAATCACTTCGCTAATACTTTTGATCTGTAGTTTTCCTATTTCAGAAAAGTTCAAAGTGTTTACGTTACTGTAATTCAGTCTTTCAAAGTCTAAAAGCTGTACTGTATTAATACTCTTAATTTCTGTTCGTCTAGTATTCTGCTGCAATATATATTGTTTTTGGTGATTAAGCTTATTACGGCTAAGCCAGACTACTATTGCATTGCATTTATTGTCGATTACAGGTAATTTGCCGTTTCCAGCAAAAAGATTTCCTCTAATTGCAGACAAGTCATCCTCTAGATATATAGCTATAGAGTCACCAACCGAAGCAGATCCGACTTCATCTTCACCATAGAAAAGTTTTTTTACTCGACTATGAGTTTTACTAGGCAGTATAAATAGGAGGTCTTCCACCTTCACTGAGCCAGATGCAATTTGCCCAAAGTATGCAGTGCCACTAGTTGTCGCTAATGTGTTTTGTATGAATAGTCGGAAATCCTGATGATTGGCATACCTTTCTGGAAAAGTACTCTCTAAATAATCAAATAAGGTTGGTCCTTGGTACCAGGGCGTCCGAATACTGTTATTTACAATATTATCGCCATATTCAGCACTAACTGGAATAAATATTTTATTTATTATGGAAAGTTGGCTTATGTATGTTTTGCACTGGCTTACAAGTTGCTTGTAAATATCTTGATCATAATTTATAAGATCTATTTTGTTGATTAAAATAATAAGATAAGGTACTTGAAACAAAGATGCAATCAGTATATGTCTTTTTGATTGTTCCAAGAGTCCTTTTTCTACATCAATCATTACAATAGCTACATCCGCATTAGAAATCCCAGAGATCATGTTGTGTAAATATTTGATATGTCCCGGCGTATCAGCAAATACGTACTTGTAGTTTTCTGTCGAAAACGATATATGAGCGACATCAATCGTAATATTCTCTGCTCTTTCGAATTGCAATCCATCTGTGACGTGTGAGAACTTTATATGTTTTTGCTGGCGCTCACTGTCTTGTAATTTAATTTGTGCCAAATGATCTTTATACAGTGCATCCGAATCGAACAGAAATCGCCCAATTAATGTGCTTTTACCATCGTCTGTATTTCCAATAATTGCTATATTCAGTAATTTTGACATAAATATTTAGTCGAAGTTTAATCTGGTGGTGAGAACTGCTTTCTAAACGTAAAGGCATATGGCGTGGAACCATGGTCACGAATATAAAGTATTCGATCCCTAGCTTCCAACTCAGTAGGGATCGAGCCTACAGGTATCCACCACATGCAGAATATCGTGCCATTCAAATGCTCAAACCATTTACTACTATTTTTTATAAAGTATGCATGTGCCGTCTTATATGTATATTCATGTAGAGATGAGATATCTTCCCAAACAGATAGATTAATAACCATCATGTCGTTTTCAGGGAATGGTCTAACAGACGTCGCATCTTTTAGACGCCACACAAATCCTTTGCTTTTCTCTGCAAGGGCGTTTATTGGATCAATGTTATCCATAAATTCAGCCATTGATGGATGATTAGTATCATGTCGCAATTGACCTATATTGACTTGGGCAAGATTGTATTTTTTCATTACATTAATATTCAAACATTGATTGATTTCGTATAGATAAAAACCTAGGAATTAAATCGTCACCTAAGAGACTTTAGCATGAGAAGCCTTGAAAATTTGAATAAATTTACTAACCATGAGAACAAAGTTTCAATTTTCACTAATGCTTTACCATATACTTATCAAGGAAAGCGATGATGTATATCCTACTAGCTGTCGTAAATCTAAAACTAGAACTATTGAGGATTTACATTTTTCTTAATAAAGACATCGTTGCCTAATATTATTGGGTGAAGTCGTGAGAGCCGATTTGGGGTAATTTGGGGTTTTAGAGACTCGCCCGTAACGCTATTAAAGCTACCAAAATGCGCTTTGCAAATAATTGTGCAATCGGTAACAATCGTAGTCTTGGGCGTTAGAGGAAAGTCTAGATGTGGACACACACCATCATATACGTGTGTTTTCCCATTAGACCGTACAACTATGAACCATTTATCACTAGCTTTAACCAATACAGGACTATCTGCTTCTAAGCTACTTAATGAAGTTATAAATATTAGTTCATTATTCATTGATGTTTTACACCAGTAAGTTGAATCTAAGACAGCAAAGATTCAGGATAGTAGAATCGATTTATTCTAAAATAATTTGTGGTCGATTTAAAACTATACCAAAAGCTTAATGCTCTAAATATCGGAATTAAGTTTGGTTGTGCGGAATTGTGCGGAATTGTGCGGAATTGTGCGGAATTTTAGGTTTAGACCAGCTTGGTGCACAAGTTACAAAGTTCTATTCAATTAGTACATATAATATTGATGTAGCTAACTATTTCAAGTTACAGTAAGCACGACGCTCGCACCCGCGGGCGTTTTGTTTTAACCACATGGCCACTCGGAGCACGCACCACATCTTTCCCCGTTCACGCACGCTCGGTGCGCCCCTCTCTTCTCACGCTTAGTCTTATGATAATTGCATCATCCCAAGCTGTTTTTGCCAGCACAGTCAGCATCGATTGTGCGGTGCTGATTTCTGTTGGTTGGAACTGCAGCCGTGGCTAACTCCTGCGCTGAAACAATAGCAATCTGTTCATCTATGAAGAAAGTCAGCGTGGTTAACTGCATCTGGTTGGGCACAGTGCAGACTATTTATATTTAAGGTTGTCTGTCGAGAGACAGAGGTTTGCTTATGCTGAGGGGATTAAATGGGGAATAAAAACGTAACTACTATTCAATGCCATAAAGTGTCACCTCCGGATACGTCACCACAATCGAGAACCAAAACGCAGACCGGGTTGGCAACG
>JAHDBE010000078.1 GCA_020630555.1 Saprospiraceae bacterium | reverse complement strand
CAATGCGGACGATATGGCTGATTCAATGGCTTCGACTGTTGCATTGGATTCAATGTTTAAGGGCTGTAAGACATCACATGGCTCAATAGAACATTCCCAAAATGCTTTAAATCCTTCAAAAGTATTTACGTTATCCGAGGTAAATTGGATTGTAAGACATTCAGTAGCGTATACAGTATGACACACTCCAGAACCACCATATGCAGTGAAACTTGAAAAACTTTGGCCTAATGTAGAAATGATCGGAGAATTCGTATCTGGCCCGTCATAAAATATCATCTCGTCTCCAAATTCCTCTAGATTAAAGTACTCTAAATTCATGATAATGCACTGATGGATTTCATTAGGACAAATAGTGAACGTAAAATCCTCGTTACTACTATAATCTCCATTAGGTCCACCACTATCATATAGGATTCCAGAACAGTCGTCGGACATCCCCTCTGTAATGTTTACCTCATTCATTCCTTCCTCGATACATATTGTAAAATCACCTTCAAGAGCATCCCCGCCGAAATTGTCGATGCGGACATAATAGGTTTCGTTTGGAATCGGTTACCTCAAATATCAACTCATTATCTCCCATTCCCGAAATGCCGCAACCACTTAGAGATAAACCGTTTGGAATACAAAATCCTCGATATAATCCTACTTGGATGTTAGATAGTGCATTGTTACCGTCATCGGAAGTGCCAGAAATTGTAAATCGATAATCCGTAATCATGGCATCAGTCTGAAAAGAAAACCACACATCATTTTCTGGAGTGTTATTGAAGCATGGAGGCGTGTTTTCGAAATCAATATCATAGGGTGTGGCCCCGATATTGCTAAATATTGTGGGAGGACAAAGAGGAGCTACCCCTAAATCAATGACACCATTACAATCATTATTCGTTGGTTGCGCTTCCGCGAATATTACACAAAGGCATAATGCTAAGCTCAATAAGTACTTCATTCTCTGTTCGTTTCTGAATAGGAAAATCCAGTGTTTTACCATTCAATTTATAGGATATCGAATCTGTCAAATGTAAGGTAAATCTGTTGCTTTATATAATTATCGCGATTTATTCAATCCGACAAAAAAGGCCCTATTTTTCGCAATTTTGAAGCTGTATACGTGTATTTTGTATGCTTTGGAATTTCTGTCCTAATTCAAAGGCTTCGTTCATATAATTTAGGAGATTGGTCAACTGAAATTCGTTAATCTGTTTTATGGGCTCCATTGGTAAATTATACTCGATGTTGTTTACTAAAATGGGTTCGTTTAAGCCATGCTTTACGATGCAAACAATATTATCATAATTTTCCTTTGCATAATCTGATTTGATAGGAGGGTAGACCCTTTTCAGACCAGTCCCATCATCCATGTGACAGTTGGCACAATAGCTTTCATAAATTAGTTTTCCTTTATGAAATCGATCCTGTTTACAATTGGCGAAAGCCAAGACAAAAAGAAAAATACCGAATATAACGCTACTCACTTTCAAGGAGTATATCGATTTGCTTGAGTAAATCTGTAATGCTTTCTGGGTCTGTACCTTCTCCAGCAGCCCGAATATGTTTGTTTGTATCCACAAGAATAATTCGACCACTATGGTCAAAACCACCGGGAGCTTCAGGGTCCTCAAAGGCCGCTACAAAATACTCGTCCGCTAAGTCCAACGTTTCATATTTATCACCCGTTAGAAAGTACCACTTATCGGGTCGCACCTCTAAATTACTTGAATATTGTTTTAATTTATCTACGGTATCTCGCTCTGGATCAATGCTGAAGGAAACCAATTTTATGCGTGGGTCATTTTCATATTTATCATAAATCCGAAGCATCTGTTTGGTTACTTTAGGGCATATACTGGGACAATGGGTAAAAAAGAAATCAGCCAAATAAACCGTGTTCAAACTATCCTGAGTCATCGCAATACTGTCCTGGTGCAACATCTTAAAATCAGGAACCTTGTGGTATATAGTTTCTCCATCGATCATTTTAGTCTTTCCTAAAATTGGTAGTTCTTTCGTTTCAGGAGCACAAGAACATATGAATACAAGTGCTAAAAATGCGGTGTAAATCAGCTTATTCATTAAGAATATGTTTAGCGTTTTCTATGGATTTAAGCATGCTCTCTTTTACTGCACTAATCTTGATTTTTTCGTTTTTTAGATAATTCACGGCTTCAGGTGTATCCTCAGGTTTTTTAAATTCGGCCATCCATTCCATCATCTCATCGTCGGCTTTTTCTAAAGCTTGAATGCTGTTTAAAATATTTTTTCTGTTTGTACTATCAAGTTCTGTAGAGTCGAGTTTCTTTCTTAGCTTTTTCCTGAGCTTGTGCATTGTCCCCATTTCTGGCATTACCTCATCATGAATAAACATCGTCTCTTCGAATAATTTTTGGGCTTCTGAATTTTGTAATGGACCCTGACAGGAAGTGAACATAAAAAAGAGTACAGCGAGTTTGAATATCTTCATGTGTAAAGCTTTATAACGAAATTAGACCAATTCTGACGACTAAACCAATTGTCTATGTACCTTGTTGTAAGAATAGTGTAAAATAAGATCCTATTAAGAAGCGTGTTATCATATGGTTTCGAAATGATTTAAGGATTCATGATAATGAGGCCTTAATAGACGCGTTGCGATCAGGAGAGGAAGTCTTGCCAGTGTACATTTTGGATGATCGCCTGTTTAGAGGAGAAACCCTTCGGTTTGGATTTAAGAAAACAGGAAAGTTTCGATTAAAATACATTTTAGAGAGTCTGAGGGACTTAGATTCGAGTTTGAAAGAGTTGGGATCTAGATTAATCGTACGGCAAGGGATTACCGAGGACATTCTTTTTGAGATGGCTCGAGAATATGGGGCCAGTTGGTTGTTTTGTAATCGTGAACGAACAGATGAAGAAGTCAGAATTCAAGATGCGCTTGAGAAAAGTTTATGGACTGTGGGGAAGGAAATGAGATTTAGTCGTGGTAAGATGTTATACTACACAGCAGACCTTCCGTTTCCCGTGACTCATACTCCTGATAGCTTTTCAAGCTTTAAAAAAGAGGTAGAAAAGATGGTGTCTATACGGCCACCATTAGATAACCCCGACATGAAATTTGCTCCACTTAGTTGTGAGGTAAACTATGAGGAAATACCTGAGGTCAGTGACTTCGGATATGAAGGGGGTTTTGATTTGATTTTTGATGGAGGAGAGAAGGCGGCTGTAGATCGTCTTAAGTATTTCATTTGGGATTCTGAGTTTAATGACTCCAATTTTAAAAAGACTAAAAATGAATTGCCAAGTGCATGTTCTAGTTCGCAATTATCGGCCGCTCTGGCACAAGGGTGTTTATCACCAAAATTCGTATTCAAAGAATTGCGATCATATATAGATAAGACTGGAGATCACGTCTCAGGAGAATGTTTGTTTCACGAATTGATTTGGAGAGATTTTTTGAGGCTCATGGCCAAAAAGCACGGAAATAAAATATTCCATAAAAACGGGGTATCAGGAAAGAATACAGCTGGGCAAGTTGACTTGAAAAAATTTAGAATTTGGGCAGAGGGAAGAACTGGGGTTCCATTTATTGATGCCAATATGAAAATGTTGAATGCCACGGGATACATGTCCTTTAGAGGACGTGTCAATTGTGCCTCCTTTCTAATTAACGAGATGGATATTCATTGGTTAATGGGGGCAGAATACTTTGAATCCCTATTATTAGATTATGATCCTTGTAGCAATTATGGCAACTGGAATCACATAGCGGGTGTAGGTTCGGATTCTAAAGAATTTCAGTATTTAAACGTCATCTCGCAGTCTAAACAATACGATCCCAATGGTAGTTTCATTAAATCTTGGATTCCTGCACTAAGTGATATACCGGTTAATCTTGTTCACTGCCCTTTAGAATCGGAGTATGATTCTGAGGAGATTAATGGATTTGTTTTAGGACGAGACTATCCTAACTCTATTGTCGATTTAAGTCGTTACTGATTAATTAGAATTAAAGTGTCAAGTTTCAAACGCGCCTTAGTAAAATCGTGAATCTTAATCTTGTCTAAAGGAGTTACATTTCGATTCCAGTCCGTAATTAACACGGGTAGATTCTGTGTAGAATTATTAAAGTTAGAGAAATTCATTTTGCCTAGATGAAATGAATTGAGGTTTGGGAAAAGACTTTTATACTCTTCGGTTATCGAGGAGATTGAACTACTATCAAAACATTGAATTAAGATTTTCTCTTGTAAGGATAGAATCTCATCGTTGTCCTCTTGTCGTTCGGCTTGGGCTATTTCTAATTTTTCCTCTATTCCTTTTAAACCACTTACTTCATCTTGGAGTTTAGTTAATTGATTTAAATCAATTTCGGAAGTCGAAATAATATCTATCTCCGTGTTTTCGAGACCTACTCTTGCGAGGCCTCGTTTAAGCTCTGGGATTCGATCTTCGTTGATCTGATCACCATACACTTTTAAGACTAATTTTTGGGGACTTTCATTTTGCATAAAAATGTAATCATCCAGATAGATGCGGTCTTCACTTAAATATTCCTTGACAAATTTATCTACCTGGGCCTTCGTTCGATATTCCTTAAATACTTTTTGAAAAATTAGTAAACTAGGAATGATCACGATGATGGAAAACAGAATTATCATCCAGCGGCCTTTTCGGCGATTAGCTATGGATAAATATTGTTTGTATGGGAATTTTAAATAACGAACAATTAAATAGGTGGCTAGAGAAACGAAAAAAGTATTAAGAAAAAATAAATAAAATGAGGACAACGCAATGTTCCAATGGCCATTAGCAATGCCGTATCCTGTCACACAAAGAGGCGGCATTAATGCAGTTGCAATCGCCACACCCGGCATCGTGGTAGAAATATCTTTTCGGGCTATAGAGACAATCCCTGCGACACCTCCGAAAAAAGCAATGATTACGTCTAAAAATGTCGGCTTTGTTCTGGCTTCAATTTCAGGGCCCATTTCGATAAATGGGGATAAATAAAAGTAAATCGTACTTGTCACAACCGCAATTATTATCGATATGCCAAAATGAATTAAGGCACGCCGAAGCATTGGTAAGTCGTTTATTCCCACCCCGGTACCGATTCCTAAGATTGGAGACATTAGTGGCGAGATTAACATGGCCCCAATTATAACCGCTTGAGAATCCAAGTTTAAACCAATAGAAGCTATGACTATGGAACACATTAACATCCAAGCATTGGCACCAGAAATAGTCATTTTGTCTCTTATTTCTGTAACCGTTTCGCCTTTATTGACGCCTTGTTTTAGATCGACAATATTTGTTAAGTACTGTCTAATGGAGTCTAAGGCAGTGGTTATTTCTTTTGGATTTCCTTCTGTCATATCTCGGAAAGTATTCCTTGGTCCATTTCGTAACAACGGTCACTTAATCTAGCCAGTTCATCATTATGCGTTACGATAATAAAAGTCTGCTGATAATCCCGTTGAAGATTTTTCATTAAGACGTGCAATTCGTCAGAGGTCTCGTTATCTAAATTGCCCGTAGGTTCATCCGCAAATACTATAGAGGGATTATTAATTAAAGCTCTTGCTACGGCAACTCTTTGTTGTTCGCCGCCGGACAACTCCGTCGGGCGATGGGACAATCGTGCGCTTAAGCCTAAGTAATCTAAAAGTTCTTTGGCCCGATTTTCTACTAGTTTTTGATCTTCTCTCTTGATGTAGCCTGGAATACATACATTTTCCAGGGCAGTAAATTCGGCCAACAAATGATGAAATTGGAAAATAAATCCAATGTTCTCATTTCTAAATCTTGAAAGTTCGTTTACTGATAAATCAAAAACACTTTTATTCTGAATTTGCAAAGATCCAGAATCCGCTTTATCAAGGGTTCCAAGAATATGAAGTAAAGTCGATTTACCTGTCCCAGATTTTCCGATAATTGATACAATCTCGCCAGTATTTACTGTCAGGTCAACTCCTCGTAATACTTCCAGATTGTCATAGGACTTAACAATGTTCTTAGCTACTAACATAGGTAAGGTAAATCTACATGATTTGTCGCTTTCAATCCAAAGAATCTGCTAGTTATGTATGAAGAAATATTAAATATTAATTTTCATGATTTTTTATTCAACTTGTAGAGAATAAATTCGTTTTAAAAGAGTTAAAAAGCTGTTAAGATCTGGTCCGAATACAATTCAGACATTTTGGCTCGATTTAGGAGGGAGTTATAGAAAAAGTATATTTTTACGCCCCTCGGATACGTGTTAATGAGACGAATGAAAATACTCCAGCTGTGTAAAAAATTTCCTTATCCTTTGAAAGACGGTGAGTCTATAGCGGTGACTTATCTCAGCAAGGCTATGGTGGATCTTGGAAACGAGGTTACTTTGCTGAGCATGAATACGACGAAGCATTATGCGGACGTTGATGCCCTTAAGGATGAAATTAACCACTATAAAAACATTTATGTCACTGATTTAGACAACAGTGTTAATCCAATAGATGCCTTCGTAAATCTTTTTACCAAGGAAAGTTATCATGTTTCAAGATTTGTAAGCAAAGCCTTTGAAACTAAACTTATCGAAGTTTTGCAGTCTGAAGATTTTGATGTAGTACAGTTAGAGACCTTATACTTAACGCCGTATATAGACACCATAAAAAAATACTCTAAGGCGATTATAGCCATGAGGGCTCATAATATAGAGTTTGAAATTTGGGAACGCATCACTGAAAATTCTGGGGTTTCACCTAAAAAATGGTATTTAAATCTATTAACCAAGAAGCTTAAGAATTACGAACTTACCCATCTTAATGACTACGATTATCTGATTACCGTTTCAGATCGAGATTTAAAGAAATTCAAACATCTCGGATATAAAAATGGGGCGATGTCTTCACCCATTGGATTAAAAATAAGCGATTACGAGAGCATTAATCCCAAAAGCGATGATTCTGGATTTTGCTTCATTGGCGCTTTAGACTGGATGCCAAACTTGGAAGGTCTAGACTGGTTTTTGCAAAATGTTTGGCCCATCGTTCATGAGAAAAATCCCAGTATTAAGTTTCATATTGCTGGTCGTCATACGCCACCACAGATAAAAAATCTTCGAAATAAAAATGTAGTTGTACATGGAGAGGTCCCTAACGCCAGATTATTTATAGGTCGATTTCCGTTAATGGTGGTTCCATTGTTTTCTGGAAGCGGTATGCGCGTAAAAATTCTTGAAGGAATGGCCATGAGTAAAGCGATTGTGACGACTAAAATTGGTCTAGAAGGAATCAATGCTGAAAATGGAAAGCATATCGTTATTGCTGACGAAGCAAAGCAATTCGCTAATGAAATTTTAAGACTCATGAGCGATTCTGCTCAGATGAAAGAATTGGGATTGAAGGGCCAAGAGTTCGTAAAGACGAAGTATGACAATGACAGTAATGCTCGAAAACTTATAAACAAGTATGAAGCTTTACTTTCTTCTCCGGCTTACGCCAAATAATTTATGTTCAGATTTCTATTGCTTTGATTAGCTCGTATCTTAGAGTCCTAAGAAACAGGTATTGAAGATTATTGTTTTAAGTTCGCGATTTCCGTACCCCATCGAAAAAGGGGATAAACTCCGGCTCTATCATCATCTCATTGGTCTAAGCAAAAGTCATGAAATAGTTCTCGTGTCTTTGGTCGACGAAATCCCTGCGGAAAGGCATGTCGAAGAAATCAAAAAGTATGTATCCAAACTATATTTTCTTCGAATGTCTCACTGGAGTCGTTTTTTGACTTTCGTCAAAGGAGTATTCGGAAGTCTCCCGTTTCAAACTCTTTATTTCTACCAAGCAAGACTACATAGAAGATTTATTGAAATTGTTGAGAACGAAAAACCTAATATATTTTCTGTCAATTGATAAGGACCGTTCCATATGTTTTAGATATGGAAAGATCTAAATCCTTAGACTATATGGATTGTTTTTCAAAGGGCATGGAATTACGGTTTTCACAAAGCCATTTTTTCAAAAAAATATTCTACATCTTGGAAGCACGTCGAATGAAAAAATATATCGGTCTCTTCTTTATTTGAGAAGCGTTTCATTATTTCGCACCAAGATCGAGACGCCCTTTCTGTTAATGAGGAGGTTTTGATCGCCCCGAATGGTGTTGATTTAGACTTCTACAGACCCATCAGTAAAGAAAAAAAATACGACATACTTTTTGTAGGGAACATGGGTTATGTCCCGAATGTTCTTGCGGCCGATTACCTCGTTAAAAGAATATTACCTGAACTTAATGACCTCCAGAAGAATACTAAGGTATTAATTGCAGGTGCGAGACCCACGAAGTCTGTGCGTGGTTTAGCTTCAGATAATGTAGATGTATCTGGATGGATAGATGATATTCGCGATGCTTATGCCTCGGGTGTAGTTATGATGGCTCCATTATTTCATGGAATAGGTCAGCAAAATAAAATATTAGAAGCCATGGCTATGGGAATACCTTGCATAACTACAGAACTGGTCAATAACGCCATTGGCGCAAGCCAAGAAGAAGAAATAATGATTGCTAACGATCCCAAACAATTCGCTGAAGCGTATGTTGAATTGATAAATAACCCATCGCTTTATCAGAGAATATCTCAAAATGGAAATACCTTTGTTCGAGATAAATACGACTGGATAAACATTAGAAAAAAGTTCAATGAATACTTTAACTAACGAAACCCAAAACATCACAGATAAGGAGTTTAAAATAAATACCATTGAAGAAGCCATAGAGGCTATACGAAATGGTGAAATCATAATCGTAGTAGATGATGAAGACAGGGAAAACGAAGGCGATTTTATTTGTGCAGCCGATACGGTGACACCGGAGCATATAAATTTTATGTCTAAATATGGTCGGGGTTTAATCTGCACGCCGATAACATCGTCAATTGCTGAGAAGTTAGAGTTGAAAATGATGGTTAGTTCTAATACGGCATTACACGAAACGGCATTCACAGTAAGTATTGATTTGATAGGTCAAGGATGCACCACAGGCATAAGCGCGAGCGATAGATCAAAGGGGATAAAAGCCATGTTAGATCCCGATACGAGTGCTTCTGATTTTGCGAGACCAGGTCATATTTTTCCTTTAATAGCTACAGATGGGGGTGTGCTGAGAAGAACCGGACATACTGAAGCGACAATAGACTTAGCTCGTTTGGCTGGATTTAAACCGGCTGGAGTATTAGTAGAGATTTTGAATGATGATGGTACGATGGCTCGTTTACCTCAACTGGTGAAAATTGCTGAAAAGCATAATCTTAAACTCATTGCCATAAAAGATTTAGTGGCGTATAGGATGGAAACAGAGCGTTTAATTAAATGCGTCCACGAGTCCACTATACAAAGTAAATACGGAGAATTTAATGTAAGAGCGTATAAACAAACCACAACGGATGATATCCATTTGGCCATTTTTAAAGGAGATTTCAAAGAAAATCAAACGACCCCTGTAAGGGTTCATTCGTCCACGGAAACTGGTTCGATCTTGGGCTTATTATTTGATAATGGATTGATGAGACTTGATAATGCATTGAAATACATCGCGGAAAAGGGGCACGGCGTTCTTTTAAATATGAGACATGGAGAAAAAGGAGATGAGGTATTAAATAAACTAAAAGCGCTTGATAATGATCCGACAAATGATCCAAGGCACAACCCAGAGCAAAGAGATTTTGGAGTAGGTGCGCAAATATTAAGAGATCTTGGTATAAGTAAGATTGCTTTAATTAGTAATTCTGAAAAAAGAAGGGTAGGATTAAAAGGATACGGACTAGAAATAGTCGATCAGATTAAAATCTAAAATTCAGGACACAAATAAGACGTATTATCATGTTCGCCTAGATAAGTAATTGATAATTCGAAGGCATTTAGTCCCAATCGATCCGTTACTAGATCGTTTAAGTTTTGATCATAACTTAATCCGAAAATAAATTGATTTACTTCGATTCCCCCCATAATAATGAAGGATTCTGCTGAGGCATTTTCAATACCATTTACCATTCTAAACCACCCGCCAAAATGGACGGCTTTTCCTGGGGTACGAATAAATTCATAACGAAAATTATTTCCTAGATTTATTTCTAGGTGATCACCCTGAATTAAACTTAGTAATCTGGGTTGAATTCTAAGGGCTTCCGAGATTTGGAAGCTTGTATTAATGTGTCCTGTTATCTTCAGAATCTGATTATTCTCTTTGACTAAATTTGGATCTAAGGAGTCACTTCCTTGATAAAAAGAGACATTAGGTGTGGTGAAGTGCTGAAGTGCAAAACCTACATGATAACTTGAGCTTTTAGAAGGAGAGATCGCGTAATTTATCCCCGCACTTAAATCTAAAAATCCATAATTATTGGGGGGCAGATTTTCAGCTGTTGCGAATGTGTATCCATCGATTGAGTTGAACTGATCCTGGAATGTTAAATCTTCGTAGTTGATGCTTTTGGTGGTAATCCCAAACTGCATTCCTATACCTAAGTATTGTTTAGTTCTCTTGTCTAAAGCTTTATGGTACGCCCCAAAAACAGAAACACTATTCGTATTTAAATCAAATCCATTAACTCGATCACTGTAAAATAAAATCCCAGCTCCAACCACATCCGGAGTGGAAGTTTTATTAAACGCCAGGTTAAATTTTAAATCGCCACCGACTGCGAAGGTACTTAAAGGACTCTCAAGAGCGGATCTCCACTGATCTCGATAATTGAAATTTATTCGAAATGATCCATCAAAAGTCCCTGCTAATGCTGGATTTAAATGTAATGGAGAGGCATAGAATTGAGAAAAATGCGCATCCTGTGCAATAAGTTGCCCCGAATTAAAGAGGCAAAACAGCATTAATACAAAACCGACTATATACTTCATGAGTCCCTGATTCGTGCGCAAAGGTAGCCATTTAAGTACGAGATAAATAATTATTTTTGATATGTAAAGCCTCATAAAAGGTGTCAAAAAAGAAAACAGATTTGCCTCTTAATTACGGGGTATGCATCGTATCCGCTGCCCCGATTAGATCCTTACCTAAGGATAACGCTGAAATGGTGTCTCAAATTCTATTCGGAGAAACAGTGCAAATAATAGCCAAAAGAGCCAAAAATTGGGTGCAAGTGAAGTGTCATTGGGATGATTATGTGGGTTGGATGGACCCTAAGCAGCTAGATCGAATTTCAGATCAGGAATATTTTGATTTAAATTATAGCCCTTCATATACTTTAGAAATATCACAAGCCGTCATGCATGCCGAATTTTCTATTCCTATCGTCTTGGGCTCAAACCTACCTCGTTTTGACGGAATGACGAGTCAAATTCTAAATCGAAAATATGTTTATAATGGACAAGTAATCAATCCTACTTCCTCAGATTTTAATTCTGAGCGATTCATAAAAGTGTGCAAAAAATATCTTTATGCCCCTTATCAATGGGGTGGAAGAAGCCCATTTGGTATTGATTGTTCAGGTTTGACCCAACAGATTTTTAAACTTTTTGGACATGCACTACCGCGAGATGCCAAAGACCAGATTAATCATGGAGAGGTCGTTGACTTCATCGAGCAAATTCAATTAGGAGATTTAGCATTCTTTGAAAACAAAGAGGGTAGGATTCATCATGTAGGGGTCGTCATGGACGATGGGCGCATTTTACATAGTTCTGG
>JAHDBE010000077.1:2798-11685 GCA_020630555.1 Saprospiraceae bacterium | reverse complement strand
ATGCTAGTCTGTATTTTAACTTTAGGGATTTTAACGAGTTTGATACATCTGAACTACTCAGATCAGAAGGTAATCGATTTTTTGACATTTCTGTTCGAGGACAAGTTTATGTGCATAAAAATATTTCCCTCTTTGCACGTGCGAATAACTTGTTAAACATTAATTATCAACGTTGGTATAATTACGATGATTTTGGTTTTAATGGACATGCCGGAATCTTCGCTCGATTTTAATCTGTTGAAAAGCCAATGCCTTTTTTCTTCACATCCTTAGTGATGTTATTTTCAAGAGCTTTGATCATATCTTCTCGCTCAATGTATCTAGACATGGACTTTGTGCGTTTATCAGACGGCATAGTCGCTAATCTTAAGTTCTGGGACTTTATGGCTTCTGATGTTATTTGACGAATCGTACGGGCATTGCCAAAGTATTTATCTCTTTGATTAAAAAGGGTTGCCAGCGCTTTGTCTAGATATTTTAATGCATCTACTTTTAATTGGAAACCCTCATCTTTGATCATCTTTAAGGCTATCTCGGAAAGTTCTGAAGGAGAATAATCTTCGAAGACAAATATTTTGTCAAATCTCGACTTAAGTCCCGGATTCATTTTTAAAAAATGATCCATGTTGTCAGGATAACCTGCGGCAAAAACAAAAAACTCACCACGTTGATCTTCCATTCGTTTTAAAATGGTTTGAATGGCTTCATTACCAAAATCACCTTGGAGTCCATTGAAGTTTGATAAGGCGTAAGCTTCATCTATAAAGAGCACACCGCCTTTTGCCTCATCGATTCTCTCTGCTGTTTTAATTGCAGTTTGGCCAACAAATCCCGCGACAAGACCTTGTCTGTCTGTTTCGACCATATGCCCTCTTTCGAGTATGCCTAATGCTTTATAGATTTTTGCAAGAATTCTTGCAACCGTCGTTTTACCGGTACCAGGGTTTCCTATGAGTATGCTATGTAAATAAAATTTACTTAACACATCTCTGCCAGTTTCTTTATAGAATCGTACGATGTCAACCAGTTCATGGATTTCTTTCTTTATTGGAGTCATCCCAATTAATCCATCTAATTCTGCCAGAGATTCCTCTAGAAGTTCATCATCAATTGGAAGATCTGGAGTACGGTTTAAATCTACTTTTTCTAAGGACTGAATATCATCAACGGTTATAGTGGCTAAGTCATCATAAGTCCATTCAGTTTTTTGCTTACTAGACATAATCCTCAACCCAAGATTCACTTTGGCCTTCTCTATGGTGTCAAATACGAATCTAGCATTACCAAAATGCTTGTTTCTATCTCTGAAAGCCCTGATGATGATTTCACTTAGCTTTAATTTAGCGGCATGAGATAATACCACTTCTTTAAATTCACAGGCATAGTCCGCGATTTTTACCAGTTCATCTGGTAGATAATCTTTGAATTCATAAAAGTGTTTAAATCGAGATTCCAATCCTGGATTAGACTTGATGAAATATTGCATCTCGTCCGGATATCCTGCCACAATAACAGCCATGTTGTTTTTTGGGTTAGACATCTCTTTGACTAAGATCTCGACGACCTCTCTACCAAAATCTTTGCTGTCGTCATTAGCCCGTGCTAAAGCATAAGCTTCATCAATAAATAAAATACCTCCCTGGGCTTTTTTTATTGCCTCCTTGACTTTAGGTGCTGTCTGTCCAATATATTCACCAACCAGATCTACTCGATCTACTTCATGCACATGTCCTTTTTGTAGAAGGCCCATCTTTTTATAGAGTGCACCCATCATCTTGGCTACGGTAGTCTTACCCGTGCCGGGATTACCCATAAACACGGAGTGAATATTCAGATCTTCTTTTTCTAGAAAACCTTTCTGCTTTCTGAGTTTTACAAACTGCAAGTATTGGGCATGATCTCTAACTTGTTGTTTGATTTCTTGCAATCCCACCAATGCATCTAAATCAGTCAATAATTGGTCGAAAGACTTATAATCATGATCATCAAGATCAAGTAGGGTTGCCCCATCTTCATTAGGGATATGAACCTCTGGATACCCTTCCAAATAATCCTCAGTCACCTCAAAAGGAATTATGGCTAACAATCGATCCATAAAAACCATTTCGATAGTATACCTACCTGGTCGCCAACTCCCTTTCACATTACTACCCCATCCCGCCGTTAACTTTAGCGATCTCTCATTTTTTTTGAGCTTTTTGAGTCGTGTGACCTGACCCTTTAATTCTCTAGCTTCGTTGTAGAACTTTATGAATAATTCGACATTCCATGGAATACTTGGCATGACATTCTGGAGCTCTAACTGTGCATAAATATATTTAGCCTCTTCATATGCAAAGGCTTTCAGATATTTTCTTTCTCCAGGTTGGACATCGTCATACTGTCCCTCATATAACCTTACAGATTTCACTCGTAGAGGTGGAGCTTCGTTTTCTTCTATGGATGATATGCCCTCTTCAACATAGAAATATTTAGTAGCTAACTTTTCATTTTCCACCCAAGCCTCCCAACAATAAGTACCCTTTTTCCAAAAAACTCCAGTTTTCTTATTTCCCCAGCCCTCTCTTAGATAGACTATATTATCGTATTTAGATACTTTCTTTTTAAAGAATAATGAGCAAACCTCCTTTTTATTTTTACTCATATTAAAGCATCTCAAATTGACATTAATCTCCCAGGATTCTTTATCGAATAATTTATTGTAAAAGGACAACTCCGCGTAGATATAACTTGTATCATATCTATCAAATACCTGACGATATTTTTTCTTGTTGTCAGCTAACCATTCTGTGGAGGCATATATTTTAAGCTCTTTAAACTTAAACTTTCCTGATAGTATGTTTTCGTTACTATTTTCCATCTATGATATCTATGAATGTAATACAGAATTTGGCAAATAACAGTTCGAATTAAGAATTTAATCCGTCAATTGAATGATTTTTGACAATTAAGACTAGAGTATAAGCAAAATCATTACAGAAAATGATGGAACTATAAAAGGACTTTTTTGTTTGAACTTGTAATAAATAGTACATTTGCGGCGAGTTAAGAGTATGGCTAAAATTCACTTTAAGTTTGAGGATAATTCGATCGAAGAAAAGATCGTAGAAACGAGAGCAGGCTTCACAATTCAGGAAGTTACTGAGGATCATGATATCCATTTAAATCATAATTGCGGATGTGTCTGTGCATGTTCTACCTGCCACGTGTACGTGATGAAAGGTGAAGATTCTTTGCCCGAGATTTCGGATCGAGAAGAGGATTTTATAGATCGAGCAATTAACCCAACCATAGAGTCGCGTTTGGCTTGTCAGTGTGTGATTGAAGATGAAGATGCTGAATTAGAAGTCATTATTCCTGACCAGTCTCAAATTATTGGACACGAGCATTAATTATTATGAGTTTTGATGATTTTAATAACCTCCCCATAAATTGGCCAGATCATGAAGACATTGCCATGGGATTATATGATAAATTTGGTGATGACTTCACGGAATCAAAAATTTACCGAATCCGTTTCACAGATCTTATCGAATGGGTACTAGAACTTCCAAATTTTGAAGGAAAACGTGAGGACTGTAGTGAAGGCCATTTAGAGCAAATTCAGGCTAAATGGGTGTATGAATGGCGAGATAATCAATAATATGGATTACTCAAAGCTTGAAAAAATTGATACGTTTATTTTCGATGTGGATGGCGTCTTCACTGATGGCTCAATCTTGATCACCGAGGATGGTGAATTCTTACGAAAAATGAGTGTAAAAGATGGTCAAGCCGTTAAAATTGCACTACAAAAAGAGTATAACATTTATGTTATCACGAAAGGGGCTTCATCAGGTGTAAGAAAACGTCTGGAAATTTTAGGCATCTCTGAGATCTACGATAAAGTAGAAGATAAAATGAAGGTCTTAAATAATTTACGCCAATCAGGCAAAGTAGATTTACAAAAAGCTTTATATATGGGTGATGACCTGCCCGATATTCCAGTTCTTAAAGAGGTGCTTCTTCCCTGCTGTCCTGCAGACGCGATCCCTGAGGTTATACATGTCTCAGAGTTTATATCTTCAAAAAATGGAGGTGAGGGATGTGTCAGAGAAATTTTAGAAAAAGTATTAAAAGCCCAAGATAATTGGTCATTTTAGACCATGATGTCCTTTCTTAAAATCTTACGTCCTGTAAATCTGTTGATAGTCGCCTTGACACAAATCCTATTGGTGTTTGGAATTCTAGGTTCGGCTTTCGCCAATGCTAATGTGACGAATTTACTAGATTGGAAAAATGGTATTCTGTTTATTCTTTGCACGACTATCGTTGCGGGATCTGGAAATCTCATCAACGATATTTACGATTTTAAAACAGATCTTGTAAATAAACCTGAAAAGACCTTCATACCTGAGTTGATTTCTGTTAAATTGGCTTGGATATATTACATTATTCTTGTTTTTACTGGAGCTGTGATTTCTTTCTATATCGCCTTAATTACTGATCATTTGAAATGGCTTTGGTTATATCCTTTTTCTGTTCTTATGCTATTTTTTTATTCCTATAAAATTAAGGCGTTGCCGGTACTAGGAAATCTAGTAGTATCTAGCTTTATTGCGGGGGTATTTTTAATTATTCTTTTTACCGAACGTAATGCCTTATCAGAACTTAGAGAATTGAATGAAGTTCAGGCGAATAATCTTGAATTTTGGATTTTGTGCTTTTGCGGGTTCGCTTTTTTGACGAATATGGCAAGAGAATTATCAAAAGACATTCAAGATTTAAACGGGGACAGATTATCTGGTTTCAAAACCTTACCTATTATCATTGGCGTAAGCCAAAGCAAAATTATCTTAACACTATATAATGCGCTTTTTATTCTAGGAATGACTTTAATACTCTTTTTTCGATTACCATCGAATAGAGTTATTCTAGGGCTTTTTATAGTTCTATTTCTATGGGGATTAATCGTGAGCCAAAAAACAATAACAGCGGTAAGCAAATTTGATTTTGAGCGACTTAGTAGGATATATAAAATAGGTATGTTAATAGGATTGATGACCTTATATTTAGTCACCAATCCTTGGTAATGTTACTTGTATTTTAAGAGTTTTCCTTCGACAATATGCTGATCATCTGTTATGGAGGCATTTGAGAATACGGCGTTAAATAAAATGGCATCTGCACCTTTCATTTTTGCCTCTTCAATCATTTTAGTTTTGATGTCTTCAAGGCTGATCAAACTGTTGTTTGAATTATTTGCACTAATAAGTCCCATGACTTTGTAGTCTTGTTCTATATCTACGGGGTCAAAAAAGATATCGACGTGCATGGTGGGGGCATATTCATCACCTAGATAACTGACTCGAGGGGAACAAGAAACCAATAATAAAATTCCTGAAAGTAGTAGTAGATTCTTCATAAGCGTAATTTGCTATAAAGATGTTTCCTTTGTATCAAAAAGTCACTTATTTAAAACGGAATAAACTTAAATTAACTAAGCTCTTAAAAAAGACTTAAAACCTTCATTTTATGCAGCGTGATTCGCTAATTCAAAAAAAAATAATTCTAGGTTCTCAATCACCTAGAAGATCATATTTGTTAAGTTCATTAGCCTTGAAATTTGAGGTTCGGATTATTGATGTCGTCGAGGATTTTGATCCAGAATTGACGCCTGAAGAAGTCGTTCTTTACTTGGCTGAATTAAAGTCGAAAGCATACCTAAGTGACATAAAACAAGATGAAATACTTATTTGTGCTGATACCGTGGTGAGCTTAAATGGTCAGATAATTGGCAAACCTAAAAATTTTAGTCACGCGAAGAGTATCCTCAAAGGTTTATCGAATCGTTGCCACGATGTGTACACGGGTGTTTGTATAATGAACGCTGAAAAGAGCGTTCGTTTTGCAGATTATACGGAAGTCGAAATGATGCCTTTAACAGAGTCAGAAATTGAATTCTATTTGCATAACTATGAGGCTATGGACAAGGCGGGTGCATATGGTATACAGGATTGGATTGGATACGCCAAAGTAAAAGGTATAAAGGGCTCCTACGCCAATGTTATGGGTCTACCTGTTCATAGGGTATATCAGGAGCTATTGTCGTTTTAAATGCATGGCGCACCACTCCCCTTTTATAGTATGAGAAACTTCTAAAAAACCATAAGATTCGTAATGATCCCTTAGCATTTTTACTTCGGTGTTTAAAAACCCTGATATTATTAAATCACCGGATGGCTTACATGCGAGTCTTAAGTCCTCTCCACAATCCAATAGTACAGATCTATTTATGTTAGCCAAAATCAAATCGTAAGTTACTCTCGGTATAGCATTTTTGTCCCCATGGTAAACATCAATATTCGAACAATTATTAATTCGAGCGTTCTCAATTGAGTTCTCGACGCTATTTACGTCATAATCAATGGCATCGATGGAATTAGCACCCATTTTTTCGGCTAGTATGGCGAGTACCGATGTGCCACAACCAAAATCTAAAATCCTCTTGTTGTTTAAAGTCATCGAGGACATATGTCGGATTACCATATGAGTCGTTTCATGATGACCCGTACCAAAAGCCATTTTAGGGTTTATACGAATGTTATACTTAACTGAGTGATCTACCTCATGAAAATCGGCATGAATTTGACAAAAATCATCAATAATTATTGGAGAAAAATTGGCCTCCCATTCCGCATTCCAATTGATATTAGGAAGCTCAGTATTTGATGTTTCTAGATTTAATTTATCAGCTGTCTCTTTTAGTAATTGTCCAAACGAAGACTTAGAACTTTCTCCGACGTAGAAGATGACTTGATCTTCTTCTTGAACTATCGCTTCAAAGTCCGATTCATACAATAAGGCAATCACGATTGCTTGAATATCTTCGTTTGCCTTAACGTAAAATGCGTGATATTTATCAGGCATGTTTTTGTTGATACTTTATTGTTGAGGGTGCTATACCAAGATTTTCGTTTAATTGACAATTGGGGAAATGACTTTGGATTCCCATTTTAATAATGGCTAAATGATGAATTGCATGATCAAATCCGTACATGAGTTCTCTTCCAATAGAAGATTTAACGGCCTGCATCTGTGAGTCATCAGTAGTGAATTCTGGGATAACATCAATTACTTGACTTTCGTCAAGCTGTTTTACGGCTTCATTAATATTGGCGAAAGCCAACTTAACGAATATTCTATCGTTTTCGAGCCTTTCATCTCTATTTCTGCAGCTGTAATCCAATACGCCTTGTTCTGCACTTAATACTACACAATGATAAAAATCGTAAATGTGCCGAATGTGTTTACCAATGGTTGATCCCTTAAAGATTTCTAGAGACTCCCTGTATTGCGAGTCGACTAAGGAGTCTAGTAAATTAGCAACTTGTTCGGTAATTATATTGGCACTTTCTTTTGTGGTCATTCTGTTAAGTTAAGCTTTTTCTTAGTGGATTTTAGGGTATTCAATAATAAGGCGGTTACTGTCATTGGGCCTACTCCTCCAGGAACTGGCGTAATATATGAGGCCACTTCTTTCGCAGAGTCAAATTCTACATCACCAACGAGTCGATAACCCTTTAATCGGGTTTCGTCATCAACTCTATTTATACCTACATCAATGACCACACACCCTTCTTTTAGCATGTCGCCACTAATGAAATTTGGTATCCCAATAGCTGCAATGACGATATCAGCGGTTTTTAAAATTGCCCTTAAGTCCCTCGTTCGACTGTGAGTAATCGTAACCGTGGCATTTCCTGGATAAGCCTTTCTAGACAATAAAATACTCATAGGAGTCCCGACAATATTACTTCTTCCAACAACGACACAATTTTTACCCTCAGTCTCTATCTTATATGATTCCAACATTTTTAATATACCTAAGGGGGTTGCAGGTAAGAATGAGTCTAGACCTTGAGTCATTTTGCCGAAGTTCACGGGATGAAATCCATCTACATCTTTTTCCGGATCTATAGCGAGAGTAATTTTATGTTCGTCGATGTGTTTTGGAAGAGGTAGTTGTACAATAAATCCGTCTACATCATCATTTTCATTTAGATCTCTGACAATATCTAGCAATTCTTCCTCCGTAATTGTTGAATCCTTTTGAATCAAAGTGGATTCAAAACCTACCTTTTCGCATGATCTTACTTTGTTTCTTACATACGCTTTACTCGCTGGGTTATCTCCTACTAAAACCGCTGCAAGATGAGGCACTTGCTTATAGTCGTCTCTAAGCGTATCCACTTCGAGTTTTATGTCATCTTTAATTTTTTCGGAGAGCGCTTTACCGTCAATGATTTCCATGTGAGTATTTTCACACAAAGCTATAAATCAGATTAAATTATTTTACATATGAGCATAAAAAAAGGCCCGACTTTCATCGGACCTTAAACACCCTTTATAATTCTTAATTAGATTTTTACTAATCTTTTAATAATACGTTCTTTTTTAGAGACAAGTTCCATCACATAAAGACCACTTGAAATATGACTAATATCTATTATCGATTCGTGGCCATTATTCTCAGAAAATTGGGATAAAATTGTCTTACCGTTTTCATCCATCAAAGTAATCGTGTATGTCTCGGTACTCGGAGTTTGCACATGAATTATGTTTGAAGATGGATTTGGGTAAATCGATACTAACAGATCGGATGAGATGCTTTTCCATTCAGAATAAACTTTTACGCCATTTGAATGAATAGCTACGACTCGATATGAGGCTTTCGATCCCAAAGTAAATTCTAGATCTAAAAATTCTTGAGTAAAACTGTTTTGGATTTGCGACAAAACAAATTCTTCATTGTCCACTCTTTTCTCAATTTGGAACGTATGCAGATCTTCGATATCAGAATAATTCCACTTAAGAAAAGCTAAGTTGTTTTTTAAACGGAGTTGAA
>JAHDBE010000077.1:1375-2788 GCA_020630555.1 Saprospiraceae bacterium | reverse complement strand
CAGAAAGCGCCAACGAAGTAGCCGTGAATATTTTTATTTGTGCCGTATCGCACAGTCCGAGTGTGTCACAAACGCTGTAAGTAATTGTATCTCTTCCAGCAAAATCGTCATTCGGTATGAATGCCACCTCGCCCAGTGTGTTTGTCACTGCAAAACCTTGAGTAGGTCCATCAATAATGTCAACAGATGAAGGTAAAATATCATGGTCTGGATCTGTATCGTTTAATAGGACGCCTATATGCACAATTTCTATGTCATGTAGTTCATAAAAGTCACATTCGGCAGCTGGTGGCGAAACCTTTGGCATGACTAAAATTTCTGATACGGCCGTATTGCAACCTAATGGTCTATTATAAGATTGAGTTATTACAATATCCCAATTTAAAATAGCTCCTGCATTTTGAAAGGGTTGAGAGTCAACAAGTTTTAAGGTCCATTCACCATTTATAGATTCGCCGTTAAATGCACTTAGCAATTGTTCAGGAATATAACTAAGACCATTCGTTGGAGGACATGGCACAAATGACGTGGCTGAGTTATCATCAAAGTTTAAAAATAAATCGTCAGATCCTGCACAAATTCCGGAGATCAATACAACCTCTGTTCCCTCGGGACTTATAATACTTAGAGTGACGTCGCCTACATTTTCGTGATCCAGTTGAAGATTTTGAATATTAATGTCACTTACAATTCCTGACTCGTCAACATGGATTTTAGAATAGATTTCTTGACTCCCGATTGGCAATAGAATAAAATTTTCGGGCATGGTTTCCATTGTAGTTTCAATGGTCAAATCTTCTTCATATACACAGATCTCATAAACGAATCGATCCGTCCCAAAAAATCCATTGGACGGCGTGTATGTAAAATCTCCATTTTCTTGAATAGAAGTATTTCCGTATTGTGTGTTTTTAATTACCGATAAATCGAAGATGTATCCTTCACGATTTACGTTCACATCATTTGCTACAACTGAACCAATAACGCTTTGATTTTCACATGTAAAAACAAAATCATCCGTAGCAAATGGAGTCATCATGTTGCAATTTTCAAATTCGTCTTGAACTTCTAAATCGACTCGCGCCTCGGCACAACATGAATTGGTCGCATCGCACATTCTATATGTGAAATAATCAAAACCTGTAAATCCTAATTGCGGTCTGTATACAAAATCACCACTACTACTTAATTCTACCACACCATTTATAGTATTGCTGAGAAGAGTGTAATTGCTAGCAGAGTTCGTTCCTATTGATTTGTCATTATCTCCTACCTTATGATTAAAAATAGAATTTGGCATAACTGGGAAATAATCACATTTAGCTACACATGAACTTTCTTCTGGAGTTATTACAGGTTTAATTGTTATCTCAACACCAACAATGTCACATGCTTGATCTAGATTGTCATCAC
>JAHDBE010000077.1:0-1365 GCA_020630555.1 Saprospiraceae bacterium | reverse complement strand
AAAGGAAAAGAAGATCAGTTTTCATTACGTCATATTGTAGATAAAGTAACCGAACGGATCCAGACTGACTGAGCCATTTTGAGGTGCCGTGACTAAATTCGTACTGAGATTAATATTATCCTCTTGTGGATCATAATCATTGTCAAGTACATTTCCTTCAAATGATAAATTTGCTAAAACCGTGAAGTGATCTTTCACTCCTCGAATATCATTTCCCGAAGTGATAAAGAATTCGACATACGAGGTGTCACACAAACCAAATTCATTACAGATCTTGTATTCTAACATATCCATTCCCGTCATGTCTGAAGATGGTGTATAGCACAAATTATATGACTCATCAAACATGCCAGAACCATTAGTAGGTGCAGTAATTATGTCCAATGAGCTATAATCCCATGATCCGGATCCTATCTCGTCATTGTCGAGTACATTTATGACGTGCTTTTCGTTTGCTAGGGCACAGCTCATATCACTTTCCGATCTTGGTTTTTCACAAATAAGATCAGAGGTCACATTTAAATTTCCTATTCCAATAATTTGATTTCCTAAGGCATCGGCGTTAGACATGCTCCCGTAATGGTAAGAGATAACTAAGGAATCAATGGAACCATTAAAACTTAGATCAATATTACCTCTTGTACCAGTCGGATTATCTTCAATATTCCATCCAGCAAAAGAATTATTGATGTCATCAAAAGCTACGAATGAACCTATCGAAGCAATATTACTATTTGTGATGTTTAATTCAGTTGTAGCATTGTATACCTTAAGATGTATAGAGTCATTCCATGTTCCAGCTGGGTTACTATCAATATCAACAATAGTAAAATTTAAGCCTTGAACAGCTTCAGAAAATGCTAGTTTTAATTCTATAAAGTCATCAATTTCTCCATTAAGTGATAAAACATAGGTTTGGTTAAGACCTCCTAGCATTTCATCTCGAATCGTATTGTTTAGAATGGAACCACCACCACTTGGGCTTTTATTAGTGATTGTCAAGTTTAAATCCTGAAGAACAATTGGATTTTCTTGGATAGTAAAAAAGCTAATATCGTCTGGTAGCTGATCACCAATGTAATTCATCCAGTCGATATTCTCTTGACAGTTTTGAGCACTTGCTACTAGGAATACCATGGAAAACATGGCAGACCAAAGCATACGCTTTAATCGATTTAAGGGCATTTCTAAGGGCGTTTAGATTAAAAAATCAAGAACAAATGTAATTTTATTATAATATATTACTGTATGTTCTAGAACATTTTAACATTAATATGCATAAACATATTACAATTATATATAATACAAGATTCATGCCATTCTTAAGATGTCAACCGAAATAATGCGTAGTGTCCTAGCCTAGCA
>JAHDBE010000076.1:6483-11686 GCA_020630555.1 Saprospiraceae bacterium | reverse complement strand
TCTAAACTTTATAATTTTTTAGCATCGACTATAGATATGACTAATCTTATTTATAGCTATAGTAATGGATTTGAAACACCTTCTGCCATTCGTCGCTTAAGATATTTGGATGTGATTCAAGAACTACCTTCTAATTATGGAAGGCTAGGGATAAATGCTCAAACACGCCGGACTGTTGATATTAGATTAAATACGTCACTTGTTAATTCTAGCTTTCAAAGTGACGCGGCAATCATTCATAGACTGAATAGAGGAGAGTCCTTAATGGATATTGCATCGACCTATGAAGTAAATTTGGCAGATTTATTGGAGTGGAATAAACTAGAGGCAGGGGATGTTCCTAGAAAAGGAGATTTGATAAGGATATTAAAAAAGTAACCCATAAGCATTGAGAATAATAATTGAGGGGCATGTCATTGACATGCCCCTCCTTCTTCAACACTAACTAGGAAATAATTCTTACGCAATCTCAATCTTACGTGACTTAATTAACTCTACATCTTTCTTCCCTACTTTAATACTCAATATTCCATTTTTGTAACTCGCTGAGATTTTATCCTCATCGGCTAGCTCAGGAAGCTGAAAGCTTCTATCAAATTTTAAATAAGAAAATTCTTTTCGTTTAAGACTCTCGGTTGATTCGACAGGTTCTTTGTCTAAATCGACAGATACATTTAAAACACTTTTATGGATCTGGATACTAAAATCTTTCTTATTTAACCCAGGTGCAGCAAAATCAAATCGGTAATCATCTTCTGTTTCCCAAATGTTTACTGAACTTTGAGTTGTAGTAAAGTGCGTTCCGAATACATCGGACATACTCTGATTGAATAAATCGTCAATTAAAACTTGGATCCCTCTCGAAGGTCTATTATGTTGTATACGGCGCATAGTTTCTTATTTGATGGTTATTGATTTTGGTTTAAGCTCTTCAAGTTTAGGAATTCCTACGTGTAAAATGCCATTCTTAAATTCGGCCGTTATGCTTGAGCGATCAGCCACTTCACTAAGCCTAAATTTTCTTTCGAAACCCTCATAATTAAATTCACGTAAGTGATAATTCTTTTCCGTTTCCTCAGATTTTACCCCTTTAATGGTTAGTACATCTTTTTCGATTTGTAAATCGATATCTGACTTTGAAATACCAGGAAGAGCCAGTTGTATCTCATATCTATCCTCAAATTCATGAATGTTAGCCAAAGGTCTATTGACATACTTATCCGTTTCCTTTAAAACTTGATCAAAAGGACTTTGCATAAATTCATTAAAAATATTTCCAAAATGAGGGAAATAGAGTGGTCGGTTAACGGTTCTTGATGGTTTTCTACAAGCTACTTTATTCATTGTATCTGGTTTAAATTTTATTAATAACAATCGTAATCACCAGATCAATCGCTGTACCAAGCCAATTTTGTGGCCAAAATGACTATTTACAAGCCGAAAATATGCCAAAAAGGCAGATCGATATAAATGTGTGTGACAAAAGGGCATAAAAATAGCCCTGAGTTAAGTGCTCAGGGCTATCAAACTAATTTCTTGTTGATCTTACTTTAGAATGATCGATTCTGAATTGATCTCTTTTCCTTGTGTGATTTTAAGAGTGTAATTACCTGCAGGAAGATTTTTTACATCCACTTGGAAAGATTGGCTTTCGCCAATGCTTTCACGATTAGAGACGAAGGCTCGTCTTCCATTGATGTCGAAAAGTTCGATTTGAATATCTTCTGAACTCATAGTCATATAATCAAAATTCAAAATACCACCTGCGACAGGATTGCCTAGAATCTTAATCATCGCATCTTCTCTTTCATTCTTCTCCTCGTTTTTATCCGATCTTGATTCTGCCTTTGAATCCAACTTGTATCGAATGGGCAATGTGTACCTCACATTGACTGTTTTTCCGCGTTGTTTACCGGGGATCCATTTTTCAGCCATGTGGTTCATGGATTCTACCACATCAAATGCAGCTTCATCACAACCTCCTCCTATCTTTCGTAAAACTTCAATGTCTTTAATATCACCTGTTTTAGAAACAGTAAATTGAACAACCACCATGCCTTCAATTTCTGAATTACGAGCCTCTTTAGGGTACTTTAGGTTTTTATAAATGTATTCGAGCATTTTTTGCTTCGAACATTTATCACGTTCATTGGCCATAGTAATATCCTCACAACCTGGGAAGCGAGGCATTTCTTCAACTACTTTGAATATTTCTTCGTTGTTGCTAGAGTCACTAGAATCAATTTCACTTTTTTCTTTGGTTTTAATATAAATCACACCATTCTTTCCATCTTCACCTGCTTTTTTAAAGGCTTCCTCACCTTTAAATACTTCTATAGATTCTATACGATTAGGGTCTAATGCTTTGACTTCTGCCTTAGAGACTCTTTTACCGTCAATGAATGTGACTGGTTCGATTTCAGATTCTTCTGGACTATCTCCTTCTAATTTATAGCGGATAGGCAAAACATATTGTACTCTAACAGCCTTTCCTTTTTGTTTGCCAGGTGTCCATTTTTCTGGCATGGTCTGGAAGCTTTCGACGACTCGTTTAGATTCCTCTCCGCAGCCACCACCTATATCTCGTTTGAGTTCTATTTCAGCAACGGAACCATCTTTTTCGACGACAAACTGAACGACGCATACGCCTTCGATTCCTAATTTGCGTGCAGTCTCAGGATATCTAACATTTTTATAAATGTACTCTAGCATTTTTTGCTTTGAACATTCTTCTTTTTCTTCTTTAGAACCCTCCATATCTTCACATCCAGGGAATCTAGGCATTTCTTCAACCACTTTAAAAATGGGATCTGCTTGTTTTAAATCTTGTAAAACATCCTTTTCAAATTCCTCTTCAGAGGGCGCAGAATTAAGCGTGATAAAATAACTCCCGCTTTTTTGATCTGAACTATGAACTTCGTTTGGTTCGAAATGAACACAGTAATTCTGAAATGGATTTATTTTGTGTTCAAGCGGCGGTGTTATTTTATCGCCTGATAAGAAAATTTCACTTTCATCATCTAAAGTGTTTTCATAATAATTCTCTGCGATTACTGCGGCGGCATAACCAATTTTTTCACCAGTATCCTTGTCTTGAATTTCATAACCGAAACCCATGTCCGTGGGAATAAAGTTTAACTCCGGATTTTTATGCTCTACATAGCTTGAAAAAGCCAAGGCCATCAATCCTAAAAAGGGTAGGGCAAACAAATATTTAAACATGTTTTGCCTTTTAGATTTGTCTTGATACATCATTTGCATGCGTGTTTTAAAATGTGAATTAAAAAATTGATGAGCTAAGGCAATCTCTAATCCGGAGCTCGACTGCCTTAGCAAGATTTGGCCGTAAATCTTTTCTTCAGTATCCTTTAGTACGACGGAATCTGCCATAAATTCATGTGTTTCACGAATCGCTTTTTTGTAGAGATAGACAAGTGGATTCCACCAAAATAAAATGGCTACGATCTCAAAAAGCAGAACGTCGTATGTATGTTTTTTACTTATATGACTAATCTCATGAGTAAGAATACTCTGCATGTCTTCTTTTAATGGGATTAGTTTGCTGATAAATATTTTGTTTAAAAACGAAAAGGGTAAGTGTAAGTCTTCCGTATGGACTATGGTATAGTTATCGAATTGTTCTTTCCTTCCACCTCTATATATTTTATAAATTTTACTTAACCCAAATAAAAATCGGGTGCTTCCAATTACAACTCCGATGATATAGATACAGAATAAAAATGGTAATAACCATTCACCGGTCACTTCGGTAGACTGAATTTGCGAAGCAACTAGTTCTGGGCCAATTGTAATGTACTGAATAGACCCACTTATTAAGGGTTCGGCTTGCTGGGCCGAAAGAGGTATAAACCGAACGGCAGGGATTAGTAAACCTAATAGTAGTGTCCCATTTAAATACCATCTATTTAAAGAAAAGAAGGTCTCCTTTCTTAAAAACAAAATGTAGATAAGGTAGAAAACACACCAGCACAGCGAAACTTGTAAAGCGTATAAAATCATAGTTTTCGTTTTTTATTTAAACTCCTTGTCTTGTGTTTTTTCAATCATTTCTGAAAGCTCTTTTAGGCTCAGATCATTTTCAGATACTAAAAATGAAACAAGTTCATTTACAGAACCTTCGAAGTAATTCGACACTAATTTTTTCAAAGAGAATTTTGAGTAAGTTTTTTTATCTACAATGGCAAAGTACTCGTAGGTACGTCCGTAAGCTTTATGATCTAAAAACTCTTTCTTTTCTAAGATGCGTATGATGGACGAAATGGTGGAATGCGGAGGTTTGGGGTCTTCCATTCTTGAGATAAGTTGGCTTACAGTTGTAGGGCCAAATTCCCAAATGTATTGCATGAGTTCCTCTTCTGCTCTAGTTAACTTTTGCATATTAGTTTGAATTAAAGTGCTGTTGTTCTTTTAAATAGCGTTTTCGATCAAAGGCATAAGCCTTGTAAGACTCGTTCTGATCATTACTTTTAACGTATTTATTATAATAGCGAATCGCTATATTTTTATCCTTATAATATATGTCACAGGCTCTTGCCAAATAGTAAATTAACACTGGATCTTCCGTGCACTCATAAGCTTTTTCATAATGCTTAATCGCTTTTTTAAAGTCCTTCTCTTCGTTGTAAATTCTAGCTAAGTTTCGGTGATAAGTCCCGAGATTTCCGCTGAGTCCTGCATTAATAGCTTCATTAAAATGAAATTTAGAAATTTCCATTTCATTCTTTTTCTCATAAGCAGTGGCTAAATAATAATGTGCTCCTTCAGGATTTTTTTCATCGACTAAAGATCTTTCTAAAAACCATATTGCCTTATCGAATGAGTCTATTTGCATGTATGAATACCCCAGCATTTTGTTATAATAATTACTAAGGTCAATACGTCCCAAGAGTTTTTCTAACACGACAGTTGTGCTGTCGTATTGTTTTTGTTTATACTTATTGGTTGCCTGCAAAAGACTTAAAGCCACATTCTTGTCATCGTATTTTAAACCTTTCCATATCAAAGAATCCGCCTCTTTAAATTGACGATTGACTACGAATAAATTCGCTAATGTTCGGGTAGTCACTAAATCTTTAGGGTTTAAAGAGTGGGCTTTCGCCAATAATTTGAAAGCATCTCTTGGTTGGTTCGCTTTCGAGTAGAGACTTCCACATTTTCTAAAAAACAAACCGTTGTTAGGGTA
>JAHDBE010000076.1:0-6383 GCA_020630555.1 Saprospiraceae bacterium | reverse complement strand
TTGTCTTGGCTTTCGCCAAAGAAAGGTAGCCCAAGGAATAATATGATATAAAGCCACTTCATAACGTATTTTTCAAATGTATAACTAAAAAATTAGTTTTACAACTAAAAAATACGTTACATTATATTTTTAGGAATTTCTCGGAATGGAAATAAAGTAGGTATTCTTTTTAACGGTGAGCTTTTTATCAATAAGCCACGGGTTGTAAAACTTAAGCGTTTTATAACTCACTCCATATTGTTCGGCAAACTTAGACCAATCCGCTACGCTAGAATCTACTTTGACTTTAAACACATTGTCCAAGGGTTGGTATAAGTCACTTTCTTGAGGGTAGAAACCATAATCCATAGGATTACTGAGTATTTCTTTAATTGCCACTAATCGAAAGACATAACGACTGGTTTCACTGTTTAAATTAAGATCATAGTAACTGTCTTCACCTTGTTCTTTAAGAATACTACTAAATCGCGTAGGTCCGATATTATACGCGGCGGCAGCATTCGTCCAATTACCAAATCTCTTGTACAGTTGCTTAATGTATTTAGCCGCGGCAAGTGTTGATTTTTCGATATGAAATCTCTCATCGACTTCATCATTGACTTCGAGATCAAATTCTTTGGCAGCTAATTTTCTAAACTGCCAGTATCCTTTTGCCTTGGCAGGAGAAGTTACATTTCTTAGATTACTTTCGGCGACAGCCAAAAATTTAAAATCGTCAGGGATTCCTTGTTCGGTAAAAATTCTTTCAATAACTGGAAAAAAACGATTGGCCATCTTGAGGTTCAGCATCGTATTTGATTGCCAGTATGAGTTGACAAGCAACTCTCGATCTAATCTTTCTTTGACATCAATTCGAGAGGGCAATACCTCTCCACACCAAGAATATCGCTTATCTAGGTTAACTGGATAAATCTGTTGTGGTAAATTATTAGTCTCAATAGGCGCTTCATCAGCTTCGGATTGCACCGAATAACTTACAAAAATCAATAAAGTAAATATACATCCTGCAAAGAGTCCGAAAAGGCTAAATCGTTTATCCATCATGTTTTCTTATTTCCAATAAAAGTAACAACTAAAGAATAAACGACGGAGGACTTAAGTTATTGAACTAAGGTTAAAATTTACGAGGTCGCTTGAAAATCGGAACCGTAGAACATGGTTCTCCATACATAATGGACTGAGCATATGGTCTGAGTAATTCCGTTATTTTGGCGTAAGCCAAAGCAGGAACATCTTTTTCACCACATCCTTTAATGACCACTCTTTTTTCAGCATAATCAGTTAGATCCAATGCATTCAAAACTTGAGTGTAATGCAATTTTAAATATTCGTCACGCGAGCCTTGAAACATTTCAGATTTCACTTCCTCCAAATAACTGGCTACTAACATATAAGCCCACATGGGGATAATGGCATCTGCTGAGCAGTAAACCAAGGTGATTTTATCCTTATAAGTAGACCAATCATATTCCTTTAATTTGGATCGAAATTCTTTCTCTTTCAAAATAAGGCCATGAAACAAAAAATCTTTAAGATCAAACGACACAAGATTTGCCTTTGGAAAATAATTTTCCAAATTAATGACCTCGATACCGCTGTTAGCCACTCTGTTTATTAATGTGCCTTGTTCTTTACTCATTCTTCTTCTAATCCACTATTATTTTGAATGTTCTCGACATTTTCTTCTATAGGAGCAGGTTCACCAATGGCATTTTCTGTTGTTTGAAGATCCCTTAGCTTCGGTAAGTCTTTAATACTTTTAAGTCCAAAGTAATCCATAAACTTATGCCCTGTCGAATATAAAAGCGGCCTTCCTGGTCCTTCGCTTCTTCCTTTTATTTCAACAAGTTCTTTCTCTAAAAGTTTCTGAATGGCATAATCACAATTTACACCACGTATCTGTTCAATATCACTTTTAGTCACTGGTTGTTTATAAGCCACAATAGACAAAGTTTCTAAAGCAGATTTAGATAGCTTTTTCTTGTTGAGATGTTTTAGAAATTGCCCAACAGAATTATGGTATGCGCCTTTAGTCAAAAATTGATAACCAGAGTTAATTTCAACAACCTGAATAGAGAAATCATCGCTTTCATATTTTTTTTGAAGCAACTCAATCTGCTCACGTATATCCTCTGATTTAATACTCGTTTCGAAGCAGGTATCTAAGGTTGATTTAATCTCAGAAATTTTGATTGGAGAATTAGCGACGAAAATTAGGCTCTCAATATGTAATTGTAATTTTTCCAAGTTGGATTTTTCGCAAATGTAAGGTAAAGCTATTAGTGTACAAGCCATTGATACATCAAAAAGACTAGAATTCCTATCCCAATACCGATAATTAAACTAGTCATAAAATCTTTCCAAAAAAGCTGTGTTTCTAATTTTTCATCGATAGGCATTTTTGTATCCTTGTCGTCAAGTTCATATTCAAACTGATCACCGGTTTTTTTAATGTGAAGTTCTAATAGACGATACCCGACCATGAAACTATAGGTTTTACTGTCTTTCATGTTAAAATCAATAGCTACAACATTCTGATTACAATATATCAATACATGCCCCGATTCATCACCATGATAAATTCCGATTTCGTTTTTACGTCCGTTTCCAAGATATGTCCATCTGGCTTGAGCCATTATTGTTGTCCGAACTATTTAGAGTCGTTACTTATTATTAAACTAGATTTATGATCTAATCGTATAAGAAATAATGAATATAGCAGACAAAAAGGAGCTGAAATTAAAAATTCAGCAAATGATACTTGATGCTGAAAAGTCCATAATAGATATGGAGGGTATGACTGCCCCTGTATCTCCTGAAAATTCAATAGGACGGGTTTCAAGAATGGATGCCATTAATAACAAATCCGTTATGGAGGCTGCTTTAAGAAATAAACGTGCTAAACTAGGAAAGCTAAGAACGGCATTATTAAATATTGAAAATGATGATTTTGGCATATGTTCTAATTGCCGAAAGGCGATTCAAACTAAAAGATTAATATTTATGCCAGAAAGTACGAAGTGTATTCGATGCGCAGATCGCTAAAAAAAACAGGGTCCAATGAAAATCATTGTACCCTGCATAACCCCAAAAAACCAATTGAAAACAATCTATCTTAAACTTCTTTCGAAGTATTTATCATTTTTCAGAAGCTCGTTTGCTTCATAAGAACATACATAAGACGGAGAGATATGTGAACCACACATTTTTTTTTGAAGAAAAAACAAATTTTTTTTACTGTGTTATGTAAACTCCAAAAAATCAATAATTTAAATTCTTAAATTGTTTCATGGCGAAAGCGAAAAAAATATTTTTTTGTAGTGAATGTGGGGCGCAATCAGCTAAATGGATAGGAAAATGCCCGTCATGCTCATCTTGGAATACCTATCATGAGGAAATAATAACCAAACAGACGAGCTCTGAAGAAAAGAAGCAAATGTGGTCTTCTCAAGAATCTTCTGTTTATGTGCAGAATTTACAAGACATTCAGGCACAGAACCATGTAAGAATACATACCAAGGATAGTGAGTTGAATCGTGTATTAGGCGGTGGTATTGTCAAGGGATCTCTAGTTTTAGTAGCCGGTCAGCCCGGAATAGGTAAGTCTACACTACTCCTTCAGATTGCGACTAGTTTATCCAGTAAAATTTTATACATCTCAGGTGAGGAAAGCGCCGAACAAGTAAAAATGAGGGCAGATAGATTGGGGATGTCTAATCAAAACTGTTTTATTCTGACAGAAACAAACGTGAGTAAAATGCTCAAAACGGCTGAAAAAGAAAAACCAGATCTTTTGATCGTGGACTCTATACAGACTTTAAGTAGCCCTTTTGTAGAATCTGCTCCCGGAAGTGTGTCCCAGATTAGAGAATGTACCTCTGACATACAGAAGTTTTGTAAATCAAGACAGATACCTTGCTTTATAATAGGACACATTACTAAGGAGGGTTCCATAGCAGGACCTAAATTACTAGAGCATATTGTGGATGTAGTTTTACAGTTTGAGGGTGATCGAAATTATGCTTATCGAATATTAAGAACACAGAAAAATAGATTCGGATCTACAGACGAGATTGGCATTTATGAAATGCGTACGGATGGCATGAGACAAGTGGAAAATCCTTCCGAATTATTGTTATCCCAAAACGAAGAGAGATTATCAGGATCGACAATAGCTTCGACTATAGAAGGCATGCGACCAATGCTTATCGAGACCCAAGCTCTAGTTACTACCTCTGTATATGGCACACCACAGCGATCATCCACAGGATTTGATGCAAAGCGTTTAAATATGCTATTGGCCGTATTGGAAAAACGATGTGGATTGCCTTTTGGTCAGATGGATGTATTTCTAAATATGGCTGGAGGATTAAAAGTTTCTGATCCCTCCATAGATTTATCTGTGGTTGCGGCATTAATCAGTTCATTAGAAAACATTTATGTAAGTAATAAAATATGTTTTGCTGGTGAAGTAGGATTATCTGGTGAAATTAGATCGGTAAGTCGAATCGAACAACGGATTCAGGAAGCGGATCGCTTAGGTTTTGACCAAATTTATATTTCAAAGTATAACGCAAAGACTCTTGACCAAAAGGATTATCATATTGAAATACACTCTCTGGCTAAAGTCGAAGACTTATTATCACAAATATTTGGTTGATGTCAAAATTGACTGCCATTTCATATGATTACAGTGTTGTCTTAATTGATGGGCAATGTCTTTTATGCCACGGATTTGCTAAACGAATTTTAAATTCTGATAAAAAAAATCGGTTTAAATTGGGATATCTCCAGACTTTCGTCAATGATGATTTAGTTAAGACTATTAAGCCTCAAAGCCATGTTGATTCTGTGATATTAATTAAAAATGGAAAACCGTATATAAAGTCTGAAGCGGCATTGCGCGTAATGAAATCATTGGGTGGATTATATCGTATTTCAATGGTTTTCAGACTTATCCCAAAATTTATTCGAGATATTGTCTATGATTGGATTGCTCGAAATAGATTTGGGTGGTATAAAAAACTGGATGAATGTCCAATTCCGCCACAAAAATGGCGCGACAAATTCATTTAAATAACGTTAAGACTCATAATAAAACTGTATTGTGTTGCGTGTAATAAGCCTATATTTGCATCGTCCATGAAAAAAAGACTTTTCATACTTATTTTCTTTTGTATTTCTTTCATGAATTTGGAGGCCCAAAAGGGTTGGGAGCTTGGAGGTTGGCTAGGTGTCAGTAATTATTTTGGAGACTTAAATAGCTCTTTAAATTTGACCGATCCTGGCCCCGCGGCTGGACTAAATGTAAGATATAATTTCAATAATAGGGTTTCTTGGACAGCAGGGTTGAATTACGGATACATCTATGCCGATGACGCCAATTCGTCAAATAATTTTGAGAGAAATAGAAATTTGAGTTTTTCTTCTCACCTGTTTGATCTTTCAGCTGTGGCGGAGTTTAATTTTTTTCCTTTGACTCACGGAAGTAATGATGAGTATTCGACGCCATATATTTATGGAGGTATTCATTTAGTACGATTTAATCCTCACGCAGACATTAATGGTGAGTCTTACGCTCTTCGTGATCTAGGAACAGAGGGCCAGACTATAGGCGAGGAATACAGTTTAATCTCAGCGGGTTTAACTGTGGGCGCAGGATACAAAATTGATATTAACGAGAAATGGAGTGTTAATATCCATTTATCCATAAGAAGGACCTTTACGGATTACATAGATGATGTAAGTACAACCTATCCAAATAAAGTCCAATTGGCAGCACAAAGGGGTCAGATAGCGGTGGACTTATCTGATAGATCATTAATTGATGGTATCGGAGACCAAGGCCGACAAAGAGGAAATAGTACCGATTCTGATATGTATAGCTTATTTGGCGTAAGCCTAATGCGTTATTTCGGAAGGCTCGAATGTCCTAAAATCTCTGAGATAAGATAAGGATGATAACCCAATCCGAAATATCTCTTTCGCCATTACCAAGAGGATATCATTTAATTACTTCGATTATTTCTAATCATTTAGAAGAGCTTCCGGATAAAGGACTCTTAAACATTCATATACTACATACTTCCGCGGGAATAACTATAAATGAAAATGCCGATCCGGATGTGAGACATGATTACGAATTGTATTTTAATCGACTAGCTCCTGAGAATTTAGAAGGCATAAAGCATACGATAGAAGGCCCAGATGATATGCCTGCCCATATAAAGGCAAGTTTGGTCGGAAGTTCTGTGACAATTCCAATTACGAATGGTAATTTAAATCTAGGTATTTGGCAAGGCATTTATTTATGCGAATTTAGAAATCATGCCGGACCTAGAAGACTCGTGTTAACCATATACAGTTAGATTTTGCAATATATT
>JAHDBE010000075.1:10010-11723 GCA_020630555.1 Saprospiraceae bacterium | reverse complement strand
CTTTTACAAAGAGACGGTCTCAGAGTCTAAAAAACCAAAGCCTCTCCCTGAATTTTATAAGTCATCTGTCATGGATGATTTTTCAATTCCAGTAGCTAAAAATTTATTTATGAGAGCGGATTATTGCGATACAGTCTGGCATCGAATTGTAAGTTGCAGTCTCCGTGAAAAACGAGATTATAGGTATAGTGATTTGGGCTTTTATATGGTTCATCAGATTATTAATTCCCTTTCGGGAAAGCCTATGGAGGTCTACTGCAAAGAGTCTTTTTACGAACCTTTAGGGCTTGAGCACACAGGATTTAAACCACTAGAAGAGCATAAACGATGGGATATCGCTCCGACAGAAGAAGACTTATATTTTCGAAATCAGAGAGTGCAGGGACATGTTCATGATATGGGAGCGGCGATGCTTGGGGGTGTCAGTGGACATGCGGGTTTGTTTTCTAATGCACGTGAATTAGTCGTTTTAGCCCAAATGCTTTTAAATGGGGGGCGTTACGATGGAGTTCAATATATAGCTCCTGAGATTGTAGCAGAGTATACACAAAGACATCCGAGAAGTACGCGCCGAGGAATAGGTTTTGATATGAAAGAATTAAATGAGGACAAGAAAATGAATATGTCTGAAAGTGCTTCTGACAAGGCATATGGACATCTTGGATTTACAGGTACAGCCCTATGGATTGATCCAGAATATGATCTTATCTATGTTTTCATTTCGAATCGAACTTACCCCTCGATGAAGAATAATAAATTTGGAAAAAATGAATACCGTCCTAGAATACAAACCGTACTTTACGACGCGTTAATTCAGCCATAAATGAATGTTTCTTTTCAGATAGCAAAAAGGTATTTGTTTGGTAAGAAATCTACAAATGCTATTAACCTAATTACAGGTATATCTGTGTTTGGTATCAGTATAGGTACGGCAGCATTAATTCTCATTTTATCTGTGTTTAATGGTTTCGAAGGCTTATTGTCAGGACTTTTAAACAACTTTAATCCAGACATTAAAGTCACACCGAAAGAAGGAAAGTTTTTTGAGGTAGATAGTACCCAAATGGCCTCATTATTAGATATTGAAGGTGTTGTAAAGATTTCGAAGACAATTGAAGAAATTGCCTTTTTTGAATACGATAATGTTCAGGAGGTGGGAGTCTTAAAGGGCGTAGATGAACAATTTAAAACAGTGACTCAAATTGATTCAACCATCCGAAAAGGAAGTTTCAGATTGACTGAAAATGCTGTTCATAGGGGAGTTCTTGGAATGGGTTTATCTAACAAACTTGGCATTAATATAAATGATGCTTTAACACCGGTTAAAGTGTACATGCCAAAAAGAAAAAAAAGAGGGCCGTTAGGAAAGGATTTTAAATACATGATGATCTATCCAGCAGGAGCATTTTCGGTGCAGAGCGAAAATGATTTTAGTCACATGATATCTTCTTTTGACTTTGCGTCAAAGTTGTTAGAGCGTCGTAATCAAATTAGTGCTCTTGAAATAAAGCTAGATGAGATTTATGAAGAGGAGGATATTCGTCAAAAAATTCACGGAATACTAGGAGAGGGATTTGTAATTAAAAACCGATATCAACAAGATGAGGCATTTCTTAAAATAATGAACATCGAAAAGTGGATTAGTTATTTAATTGTCTGTTTAACCTTATTCATTATTGCTTTTAACTTGATTGGTGCATTGTGGATGATTGT
>JAHDBE010000075.1:0-9910 GCA_020630555.1 Saprospiraceae bacterium | reverse complement strand
ATATGGAAGATTGGGAACTAGAATTTGAGTGGCTTAGAGTTAAACACATTGTGAAAGATGCGTTTGGCAAAAAAGATCTTCCTGATTTACAGGCCATATTATTTTTAATTGGCATTCAAGAATTAGGAGATTTAAGGCAAGACTTTAGCAAAGAAGAAAAACAAGATTTAATGCATATTGCAGTATGCAGTCTTTTAGAAGAAAAAGGCTTTTTTGCATTTAAGGGTAGAGACGAAGATGGATGGCCACATTGGGAACAAATTAAAGCCTTAAAGCTCAAAGGAGTCGAAGAACAAGAGAGAATGTTGAAAGAGCGCATTATTCAATATTTCCATGCTATGGAAACTTTGAATGGTGGATATGAAAGTGAATAATTTAAGATTATGAGATATTATATTTTTCTATTTGCGTTGGCACTTGTAGGACTTTCATCCTGTGGTGATGGTAAAACTTATGCAACGATTGAAACCGAGTTTGGAAACATGAAAGTGGAACTGTATGAGTCTACACCATTACACAAAAAGAATTTTATCGATTTAGCTAATGATGGATTCTATGATGGTTTATTATTTCATAGAGTAATGAGCGCATTTATGGTTCAAGGCGGAGATCCTGAATCTAAGGACGCAGCGCCAGGGGCTCGATTGGGAAGAGGAGGACCAGGTTATACATTGCCTGCAGAAATTGGTGCACCTCACTTTAAAGGATGTTTGGCGGCAGCCCGTCAACCTGATGGTGTTAACCCAGAAAAAAGATCTTCAGGTTCTCAATTTTATATCGTACAAGGGGGCTTGCAATCAGATCAAATGTTAGATAATTTTCAGAGACAAAAAGGAATTACCTATAATCAGACTCAAAGAGAGAAGTATAAAACGGTTGGAGGATACCCTGGATTGGATATGGACTATACTGTATTTGGAGAAGTTGTCGAAGGGCTTGACGTTATCGACAAAATCGCAGCTGTGCAAGTAGATGGCGCCGACAGACCTGTGAAAGATGTTAAAATGAAAATTAGAATTCATTAATATGTCATTGAGGAAAATAGTGTTGTTTGGTGTGTTAATAAGCATAGTCGCTTGCTCTAAACCATTAGCAAGGTTTACAATGAATGCTGATGAAGAACCAATAGCACCAACTCGAGTGAGTTTTACAAACGAGTCGGAAAAAGCCGAAACATATTATTGGGATTTTGGAGACGGAAATAGTTCTGAAGAGTTCGAACCAGAGCATTCCTATAACTTGTCGGGAAATTATACGGTCGTTTTAACCGCTATTAAAGGAAATAAAAAAACAATGGAAGAAAAAGATATTTATGTGAAAGCGCCTGAAACCTGTTTGGTTAAAATGGAAACGACAATGGGCGAGATGCTTATTGAATTAAGTGATTTGACGCCATTACACCGAGATAACTTTTTGAAATTAGCTGAAGAAGGTTATTACGAGGGTTTATTGTTTCATAGAGTGATCAAAGGTTTTATGATTCAAGGAGGTGATCCGGATTCAAAGAATGCTCCTGCAGGAAAGCGTTTGGGTGTTGGTGGTCCTGGCTATAAAGTGGATGCGGAATTTGTAGAACATCTTGCGCATGTAAAAGGGGCTATTGCGGCTGCACGACAGGGAGGCTCGATTAATCCGGAGAAAAGATCATCTGGTTCTCAATTTTATATCGTACAAGGAGGATCTGTATCTGAGGAAATGTTGGATAGAAATGAAATGCAGAAAGGCATTGTATACTCAGATGATTTACGTAAAGAGTATGTTGAAAACGGTGGAACGCCATTTTTAGACAGCGATTACACGGTTTTTGGGAAAGTAATAAAAGGCTTAGATATAATTGATGATATTGCAGCCACAAGTACTGATTCGGCAGATAGGCCTCGTGAAGATGTTAAGATTTTAAAAGTAACGGTTATAAAATAGAAAGTGAGTAAAGTTTTAGGATTGGATATTGGCGGCACAGGAATCAAAGGTGCTGTGGTAGATACTTTAAATGGTGAATTAGTTACCGAACGCATTCGATATAAAACACCATCTCCAGCGTCTCCTAATCAAGTATTAGAAGTGTGCAAGCAAATATGTTTGGATTTAGAATGGTCTGGACCAATTGGTATTGGATTTCCTAGCACCATAATTAATGGTGTTTGTATGATTGCTACGAATATATCATCAGAGTGGATCGGTGTAAATATGACCGAGTTGTTTTCTAGTGCTATGAATTGTGAGGTGGCCGTAATTAATGATGCAGACGCTGCAGGTTTGGCAGAATTAAAATTTGGAGCGGCTAAAGACATATCCGAGGTCGTTTTAGTAATAACTCTTGGAACTGGAGTTGGCAGTGGCGTATTTGTAAATGGAAAATTATTTCCTAATACAGAATTGGGTCTATTAAAGTATAAAGAAGGAATTGTAGAGGATTACGTCAGTAATCGAATTAGAGAAGCAAATGAACTTTCTTGGAAACAGTGGGGTAAAGAGCTTAACAAGGTTCTGAAATACTACAACAAAATATTTAGTCCGAATATAATTGTATTAGGTGGCGGAGTAAGTAAGAAATTTGATGAATACAAAAAGTACATTGACGAAAGTCTAAATGTGGTACCGGCACAAATGCGAAATGTGGCGGGGGTCGTTGGGGCAGCAATGGCCATACAGAAATAAAAAAGGTGTTTGATATACATCAAACACCTACGAGAGTTTTGGTTATTAAACCAGGACAAATCCTGGATTAAATCTTTATCTCACCTTTATAGTAGCTAATCATACTTGAGACGATGGAGTCAACCTGAAATTCTGGTTGAATTTCAAATATGATTTTGTGAGAATTATAATCTTCTAATAAAGCTTCTTCTAAAAGTTCGTAAGCTTCTTTGTCTTTTCCTGTTAAAAGATAAATGGACGCTCTACAGAACATGAGTTCAACACTGAAAGTATATTCTTCAGCCCGATCTAATAGATCCATAGCTGCTTGTAATTTTCCTTGTTTTATTAAGAATAGAGTATACTCTTTCCAGTAAATAGTTTCTTCAGTGCCACTGAGAACTGATTTTTCAAAAAAGAAAATGGCTTTTTCAATATTTTCTATCTCCACGTAAGCTCGTGCAAGCCCTAAATAAAATTCTTCTCGTTCTTCTTCTATGGAAATGGCTTTGTGAAACGCATTAATCGCCGTATACCAACTTTCTTCATTGACGTAACAATTGGCCAAATGAAAATAGAGCTCCTCATTATAAGGATCTTGTTTTAAGGCTTTATATAAATTAAGCTTAGCATTTTTTGTCTGCCCAAGTTTGAGTTGACACTCCGCAGCTAAGATTAAAAATTCGCTGTCCTCTCCGAAAATTCGAATCACATCTTGGTAACATTCTAATGCTTTGCAGTAGTCTTGGATCTGATAGGCATAATCTGCGCAATCTAAATAACCAAGCTCAAAATTACTATTGACTATATAGCTATACTCCATGCAGATTATGGCCTCTTCATACTCGCCTATGCTACCATATGCATGACCTAAATTGTACCATGCTAAATAGTTGTAAGGGTTTATGTCAAGAAGCTTTTTATGAAGCTTTATACTTTTGTCATACTTTCTTCCAAGTTCTACAGCGACAAGTATTCTTTCTAGTACTTCCTCGTTGTTAGGATTTAGTTTTAGAGCCTTTTTAAGCACTTTAAACATGAGGTCGTCCTCTCGCAGGTATTCATATAAATACGACTCGCATAGCAAGACTTCGACAAGATCAGATTCCACTGAAATAGATTTCAATTCAGAGAGAATCTCAGAAGCTTCGTCAGACATGCCACACATAGCAAAAGCCTTGGCCCTCAAAATTTTAACTTCGTGCTCAAATGGCGCAATAACAGCAGCTCTATCTAATACTTCATGGGCATTGTTAAGATCACCTGTGCGAATTAACAATTTGGCTTTAAGAATGTAAAATTCTGATCTATATGAATGCTGCTCTATCGCAGCGTCGACGACTTCTAATGCTTTGTCTAAATCACCAATGGATCCGTAGTATTCTACGATCTGTAGGTAAGACTTTTCCTTAAGGAAACGTTGGTTACCTTGTTCTAAATCACGCTCAAACTCAGACACGAGGGCAATAAGCCTCTTTGTGGGTTTCGTTCTGTGTTCCATTCAGGTTGAGTTACTATCAGGGATTATTAAATCGGCCTAAATATAAATAAAAAAGGTCCAAAGAATCCGCGCCTGAATTAATTATTTTTCCACATTATGAAAAGCTTTTATTCTTAGTTTATTTCTTTGTAAATATCTGAAAAACAATTAGTTATAAGTGTTAAGATGATCTAATGGATTTATAAACACTTAGTTTTCACGAGCTAATACATAAGATAAAAGATATAGGTTTGTTTTTGGTAATACGAATTCGGACGTAGAACATATAAAACAAAAAAGCAGTTCGTAATGAACTGCTTTTCAGGACTTGTTTTGTCAATTTTCTATTCTTGATCGCCTTCATTTATGCGTTCTTTTCTATTTTTCATACGCTCTTTCATTTTTCCTTTCATTCGCCGATTTTTCATGCCTTCGAGCATTCTTTTACGAAAATCTTTTTCCAAACTGAATAATTGTAAAATTTTAGATGAAGGAATAGCGTCTCGCATACGATCAATATACCGCTCTTCTAAATCTAAAGAGGCTCTTTTTGCTCGAACCATATTCTTCAAAGCGGACTGTGCCTCAGACTCGCTCATGGAGTCTATGTTTTGAGTATCACTGTTCTTTTTAATTTGTTCTAGCTCTTTGCGATATTCGCGATAAATCGGCCAAAACTTCTCTGACTCTTGGGGAGATAAATCCAATTTTTCAGTGATATAAGCAATTTTACGAGACTCAAAACGCTCCATGCGCTTATTAGGGTCTCCTTGCCCGAAAAATGTCAGGGCAAATAACATGCATAGGGTAAGATTAAATAATTTCATGACTAGATCTTTATTTGTTAGGATTATAAATCAATTAATATTTCAAGTTCATCATCGTTGACTTCATTCATCATAAACTCAATGAGTTCGTCGTCCGTAAATTCAACTGTCTCTTCTTCATAGACAAGGTCCTCACTAAGAAGTAATTCGTCGATTTCATCTAATTCAAATTCATCTAAATGTTCGACTACCATAGCGTAGTTATCCTGGAAGTCCACTTCTGGTATACTATTGCTATTTACCTCCTCGTTGGGTATATTAAAAACAAACCAAATACCTAGACATGCCGCTACGGCCCAAGAGCTCATTCGAATCAATGAGAATGTCTTCCCTTTGGACTCTTTCAGATCCTCGGTTTTTACTTTTTCTACTATTTTCTCTTCAAGAGAACCAAAGTAATTCTTTGGAATATCAAACGAAATAGCATCCGTTTCAAATTCAGCCTCAAAATCTTCAAAGTACCCATCAGGTATAATAAAGCCGTCTCCCTTTCCGACATGGTTTTGGAGTATTGGAAAATCATCCAATTCTTTTTTTATCGTGTATATATCATCCATGGTCCTGACTTTTAATAAACTCCTCAATTTTTTTTACTGCATGATGATAAGATGCCTTTAAACCTCCAACAGAAATCTCCGTAGCCTCCGCGATGTCCTTGTAGGTCATGTTGTCAAAGTACCTCATGTGGAATACGAGTCTTTGTTTTTCAGGAAGTCGTCCTACGGCTTGATGCAAGAGTCTTGTAATTTCATCACCATTAAAATAGTCATCGGCTCTTAGTGTATTTTGAATCACATCATCTTCTCCATCAAAGGACTCTGTCATTTTTTTCTTCGATCTAGCAATGTGACTTAATGCCTCATTGGTTGCAATTCTATACATCCAGGTATACAATTTTGAATCGCCTCGAAAATTTTTCAAGCCCTTGTACACTTTAATGAAAGTATTCTGTAATACATCATCGGCATCCTCATGTACTAAGACCATCCGACGGATATGCCAGTACAGCTTTTCTTGATACTTCCTGAGTAATACTCGAAAGCCCGCTTCGAGCTTTCCGTCGGCATGTATTAAGTCTAATATTTGATCGTCGGACATCATCATCTATTCTTATGACTCTAGAAAATTAAAAGGGTTTAATTTAATATACTTGAGTTATCCTATTTTTATTTCATGTTGCATTACCTAGGCCGACTTATTTTATGGATTTCTGGATTCAGAATAGAAGGGGAGATAGACCCTAATCTTAAAAAAGCGGTCGTTATAGTTATTCCTCATACATCCAATTGGGATATGGTCATAGGACTCGCGGTGAAATATAAGATGCGGATAAAAATCAACTTTATTGGGAAGAAATCCATTTTCGTCTTTCCGTTTGGTTACTTATTTCGGTTTTTTGGAGGTGAGCCAGTCGACAGAACTAAATCAAACAAGCTTGTGGAGCAAGTCGTAGACCTTTTTAACAAGAAAGATAAGTTCATATTAGGACTATCTCCTGAAGGCACACGGAGTAAGGTACAACGCTTAAAAACAGGATTTTACTACATAGCTTTAAAAGCCAAAGTTCCTATTGTTATGGTGAAGATGGACTATGTTGATAAGATTATTTTAATGGATAAACCTTTTTATCCTTCAGGAGTCAAAGAAGTAGATTTTGAAAGAATTTATGCCTTCTTCAAAGGGGCAGTGGGAAAGAATCCAGAGCAATCATTTGTCCGTACAATCAACTAATACATATTTTATATCAGCTTATAAAAACATTCCGTCTTCGATTCTTAATTTAAAGGGACAATCCCAGCTTCACTACCAAAAAAATTACTTATGAAACGAAATTCTACTTTATTCCTATTCTTTATTTGTCTACTTAGTTTTGCTTTAATGAGCAACTCCGGAGGGAGGGCCAATGCTTCTAATTCTAGTCCAGGAGCAACTGGTGCACCAGGTGATGGTAATCAAACTTGTGGATCTAGCGGATGTCATAGCCAAGGGGCATTAGACATCTCACAGCTCATTGAAATTTTAGACGCTAATGACGAAGTCGTCAATAGTTATATAGCTGGACAACAATACAAATTGCGGGTTACAAACACATCTGCAGATAACGCTCCAGGATTTGGGTTCCAAATGGTGAGTCTAATTGATAGCGATAATTCATTTCATAATGCTTGGTCGGACGAAGGTGACGGTGTCCATATCATAAATAAAAGCGGAAAGAGCTATGCCGAACACAATCAAGCAAGTACTTCAGGAGTATGGGAAGTTATGTGGACTGCTCCAGCTGAGAATTCTGGCGATGTTACTTTTTATGCAGCGGGAAATGCGGTTAATTTAAATGGAGGTACATCTGGTGATGGTTCTACGACATCGAGTTTAACTGTCTCTGAGGATATGAGTTCTTCTGTTTCTAATCCAGAAGGCTTTGATTTTAATATTTCACCAAATCCTACTTCTGATTTTATTACAGTTACGGCTTCCGCCAATGAAACACTGACAGTTGAATTTATTCAAATGGATGGTAAAGTATTGTTTTCTGAATCTATGAATTCTGATGTTCGAAGTTTTGATTTATCGACTTATACGAGCGGTGTATATCTCATGCGATTAACTGGAGAAAAAGAACAATTGACAAAGCGTGTCTTAGTCAAATAGTTTTATCTCCGAAAAGTATACAAGAGGATATCCTGAATTGGATATCCTCTTTTTTCTTTAAAAAGGTTGTATAATTTGCAGTTTTCGAGCTCGATTTAAATGAGGTTTAACGGCCTTTAAAATTTCTTTCTCGAGGATATTTAGGAGTTTATCTTTTGCAAAATTACGATGTGTAACAACACCAATTTCACGTGCCGGTCTAGGGCTTGCTAGGTTGGCAATATTGTTTTGGTTAATGAGCGTTTCGTTCATGGTGGCAAGTCTTGGCAACAAGGTCAAGCCTTTATTTAGAGAGACCAGATGAATCAAAGAAAGAATCGACCCACTCTTGTATTCTAAGTTGCGATCAAAATTTGCTGACTTTCTCAACTGACATATTTTTTCAATTTGATTGGTCATACAATGACTTTCTTCCATTAGCCATAATCTGGATATATCGATTTCATCCACGCGATACTTGCGTTTAGTATTGACATTTTCGCGTGAATCATAAAGAAGAAAATCTTCGGTAAATAAGCTTTTTGTGACCAAATCTTTTTCATTAAGAGGTATAGAAAGTATGCCAACATCAATCTCACGCATTCTTAAATTATTACAAATCTCCGCTGTTGTAATTTCATAAATAGAGAAATTTATTTCTGGATGATCTTTTACAATCTTCTCTAAAAATAAGGGCACTAAAAATGGAGCTAAAGTGGGAATGATTCCGATTTTGAGATTGCCGCTTAATTCATCATGTATACCGCGGACCATTTCCTCTAGTCTCGCAAATTCATGCTTTACAATTTTAAACTGTTCGAGTAAAGCAGTGCCATTGTCTGTGAGTTGAATGGGTTTAGACTTTCTGTCAAATAATTTAAAACCCACTTGATCTTCCATTTTTTTAATCATTGTGCTTAAGGTGCTCTGGGTGACGTAGCAGGCATTAGCCGCTTCACTAAAGCTTCCAGATTCTTGTAAAGCAATGAGATATTTTATCTGACTAATCGTTATTGATAACATCAATACTAGTATTAATTATTTAGTTATTATGAATGGCGTAAGTTATCGAACTTTGACGTAAGTCAAATAACTAACCTTTAAAAAAAATACTATGGAAGGACACGGAGGAGATATTTCAAAATGCCCGTTTCACAATGGAAAATCCACAACAGCTGGAGCGGGTACAACCAATAGAGATTGGTGGCCAAATCAACTTAAGCTTAACATACTAAAACAATATTCAGAAAAGACGAATCCTATGGATTCTGATTTTAATTATACTGAAGCATTTAATTCACTAGACTATGATGGATTAAAAAAGGATCTCACAGATCTTATGACGGACTCCAAAGAATGGTGGCCGGCAGATTTTGGACACTACGGTCCTTTTTTTATTCGAATGGCTTGGCATAGCGCCGGGACATATAGAACTGGAGATGGACGTGGAGGTGGAGGTACAGGTCAACAAAGATTTGCACCGCTTAATAGTTGGCCAGATAACGGAAATTTGGACAAAGCGAGACGTCTCCTTTGGCCGATTAAACAGAAATATGGCAACAAAATATCTTGGGCAGACTTAATGATCCTCACGGGTAATGTAGCTCTTGAATCCATGGGTTTTAAAACTTTTGGATTTGCAGGTGGTAGACCAGACGTGTGGGAACCAGAAGAAGACGTATACTGGGGTAATGAAACAGAGTGGGAAGCCGGTGATAAAAGATATTCAGGAGATCGTGATTTAGAAAATCCACTAGCGGCAGTTCAGATGGGATTGATTTATGTTAATCCAGAAGGACCAGAAGGTAACCCTGACCCAATTGCGGCAGCTAAGGACATACGAGAAACTTTTGCTCGGATGGCTATGAATGACGAAGAAACCGTGGCATTGATTGCAGGGGGTCATACATTCGGAAAAGCGCATGGTGCTGGAGATGCCGGATTGGTAGGTGCAGAACCAGAAGGAGCAAGCATTGAACTACAAGGTCTTGGTTGGCAAAATGCACATGGTATAGGAAAAGCAGGAGATACAATAACCAGTGGGTTGGAAGTCACATGGACACAAAAACCAACACAATGGTCGCATCTATTTTTCAAAAACTTATTTGAAAATGAATGGGAACTTACAAAAAGTCCAGCAGGGGCAAACCAGTGGGTTGCTAAATCTGATGTAGCGGATGTGCCAGATGCTCATGATCCGAATAAAATGCACCGACCTACAATGCTTACTACAGACTTGTCTTTGCGTTTTGATCCTGCTTATGAAAAAGTGTCTCGAAGATTTTATGAGAACCCTGAACAATTTGAAGATGCGTTTGCAAGAGCTTGGTTTAAATTA
>JAHDBE010000074.1 GCA_020630555.1 Saprospiraceae bacterium | reverse complement strand
AGACTTCCGTCAAAGCGGATAGCTGGATTCGATGTATTCTGAGCAAACCTCGAAGCAAGTCGGAAAAGATTAAAAAATCGGTGATCACCCTGATCGAACAAAAAGATGAACTCAAACTTAAGTTCGTTCATTCTTCCACAACGCAAGACTTTACTGAAGTACTATCTATTAGGGATGGAATTAATTACATTCAACAATCATTATCAGATAACTTCTTAAATGCCATCCTTTTTAGCACCGAGCACGATGTGCATTATTTATCTAATAAAAGAGGTTCAGTTTATATAAAATCCAGACCTGCTGGGCAACAAGACAAGCCTCTACGCAAACATGATCATCAAAAAAGATCATTCATCACTCAGCGAGACTATCTCGTCTCTCTTGGCATCATAGATGAAGGAGGTCGAATCAACGCGGGCCGTGGTGCTAAACTCAAACAGATCGAAAAGTTTTTAGAAATCATGAACACGCTCCTTCATCAAGCAGAGCTGAATGATTTTAAAGGAAAACTTGTCGGATACGACATGGGGTCAGGTAAGGGATATCTGACCTTTGCACTTTATGATTATCTAAAGAACTATTTAAATCTGGATGCTTCCATTACTGGGATCGATCTTAGGGAGGATCTCATTTCAAAGTGCCGCAAACTAAAAAAGCAACTTAAATATTCCAATCTTCATTTTGAGGAATCAAGCATTAAAGATCATCCCATAAATCAATGCGACATTCTATTAGCGCTTCATGCATGTGATACAGCCACCGATGATGCCATTCACCGTGGCATATTGGCGAAAGCCAAAGTTATAGTATGCTCGCCCTGTTGTCATAAACAAGTGCGTAAAGCCATGCACGATGAAGGGGATTTAAAATCAGTTAAAAAGCATGGCATCCTAAAAGAAAGACAAGCAGAACTCGCGACGGATGCCATAAGATCCCTATTACTCGAAGTCCATGGATACGAAACCAAAGTTTTTGAATTTGTCTCTACCGAGCATACTGGCAAAAACTTAATGATTGCAGCCATCTTAAAAAATTCGAATCCAGAGAAAGAAAAATACTTTGAGGAAATCGAATCCATAAAAAATACCCTTGGGATCAGTCATCACTATCTTGAAACTCTATTAGCTTAGCATCATGCGTTTTGAGGATTATAGAATAGCTCCAGAAATTAAGAAAGGATTGGCGAAGTTGGGATATAAAAGACCCACCGACATTCAGTTTAAAGCCATTCCATCCATTCTTAAAGGAGATGATGTTTTAGCCATAGCACAGACCGGTACAGGGAAAACTGCGGCATTTGCAATTCCCGTCATAAACAGTATCCATAACCGCAAATCAAGTAAGCGACCAGATGGCATTAAATGTTTAGTTATGGTACCTACACATGAACTTGCGATACAGGTCAATGAAGTTTTCAATACGATTGGAAAATACACGAAGGCAAGATCCTTTGCCATATTTGGTGGGGTTGATCAAGATCCGCAAATTCATAAACTTCAAAAAGGAGTAGATATTTTAGTAGCCACCCCAGGTCGGATGTTTGATCTAATTCATCAAGGACATTTGCGCATGGAGCGCATAGAAATATTAATCCTAGATGAAGCCGATCATATGCTAGAAAGGGGTTTCTTAAAAGACATCCAAGACGTTCAAAGATTCTTACCCAAGAAAAGACAGACTTTATTCTTTTCGGCAACAATAGATAAAAAAATAAAGAAGTTGGCTTATAGCTTAGTCAACAAACCGATTCGAATTCAGATATCCCCAAAAGATCCTGTTTCTAAAAACATCAGTCACGGTGTCTGTTTTATTGACATGGACCATAAGCGCTTTTTTCTAGAGCGTATGGTTCGCGAATATCCTGATAGCAAAATCCTGGCTTTTGTGCGTACTAAAGTGCGTGCTGAACGTGTGATGAAAGCGATGGAACGAGTACAGATTAAATCGGAGACCCTCCATGGTGATCGTTCGCAATCTTCTCGAATAAATGTTCTGAACCGATTTCGAAGTGGAGAAAATAAATTATTAATAGCCACTGATGTGTCGGCTAGAGGCATAGACATCTCTGACGTCGATATGGTCATCAATTACGATCTACCAGATATTGCCGAACAATATATTCATCGTATCGGTCGTACAGGCCGTGGAAAACGTAAAGGAGAAGCCGTCAGTTTTTGCGCTCCCGAGGAAAAAGAGTATTTACTCGCTATTCAAGAATTACTCAACTACCCTCTCCATGTTTTAGAAATTTCAGAACTCGACTACAAGGAGACTTTAGAAATAGAACTTGATCAAAAAGACGACTATAAATCTTTAATGAAAGAAATCGACTCGATAAAAAAGAAAAACAAAAAAAAGAAATAAAAATTGCTGTATGAAAGTCCTTCGTTTAGAGCTCATCATTTTTATTATCATATCACTCATTTTGTTAGGTATAAAATATATGCCCACCGTTAATGTACCAAAGGGCACTTTTATTTCTTCTAATAAAAATGATGATTTAAAACTTTCAGAATTAAATATACCAGACGGATTTAAAATTGATGTATACGCGGAAAATGTTGTCAATGCAAGGTCCATGTGCCTCTCTCCCAATGGGACTTTATTTGTCGGAACACGCGATGAGGGCTCTGTTTATGCCTTAAGAGACACCGATGGAGATTTTAAAATAGATAAGCAGTTTTTAATTTACCAAGAAGGAAACATGCCTAATGGCGTCGCCTTTAAAGATGGAGATTTATATGTCGCGGAAGTCAGCCGCATTTTAAAATTTGAAAATATCGAAGACAAGCTATCTTCTCCACCTAATCCTAAAATTGTTTACGACGACTACCCTACGGATAGGCATCACGGATGGAAGTACATCGCTTTTGGACCAGATGACAAACTATATGTTCCTGTGGGAGCACCTTGTAATGTTTGTGAGGCAGATGAAATATATAGTTCGATTACACGGATTAATCCTGATGGCACAGATCTTGAAATCATCCAACATGGAGTTAGAAACACTGTCGGATTTAACTGGCATCCCGAAACGAATGAATTATGGTTTACAGACAACGGTCGAGATATGATGGGTGACGATATGCCAGCTTGCGAACTCAATCGTGCCTCAAAAGAGAATCAACATTTTGGATTTCCGTATTGCCATCAAGGCGACACACCAGATCCTGAATTTGGTAAAAATCGAACTTGTGATGAGTTTACTAAACCTGTTCAAAACTTAGGAGCCCATGTTGCACCGCTAGGTATGGAATTTTATCAGAGTGGCCATTTTCCTTCGGCTTACGCCAATGTGGTTTTCGTGGCAGAGCACGGAAGTTGGAACAGAAGTAAAAAGTCTGGGTATCGCGTTTCTATGGTTCGCTATGATGAAAATTTTAATTCTATAGAATACGTACCATTTATTGATGGCTGGATGGATGACGAATCTCAGGATGTTTGGGGACGACCTGTAGATTTAGAATATCTTCCAGATGGTTCCATGCTCATCAGCGATGATTATGCCGATGTTATTTATCGAGTGAGTTATGAGAAGTAATCTCACATTACTTCTCTGCCTAAGTTTAATATTTTATAGCTGCATTGATCCAAGCCCTCACGCGATCGTAAAAAACATATTAGTTGAGGAATTTGGAGACTGCCATATTTATCGTGGTCATAGTGCTTTTTCAGAAACGGTTCATGATGAAAACAAAATCCCACCAATTGTTCTAGAACGTGATTCAATAAATACACTACACTTATTTATTCAACACTTAAGAAATAATAAAATCCTTAACGAATCTGAAAGGAAGACCATTTATAAATTAGGCTTACAAAATAAAGTTAGCCCATACTTTCACGATTCAGTGCAATGGCATCCGAGCACTCTTGAGGAAGACGTAGCAATAAGTTCTAAATGCTGGTTAAGAATATCTAACCTCGTATTTTTTAAGGATTATCTAATGTTTCACGTTGACTTCTGCTCTGTAAATGCTAAGGAAAGAAATATTGATTCTGGCTCAGGCGTGTTCTTCCTTTATAAACAGAAGAAAGAAAAATGGATTAAGATAACTCAGTACATATCTTGGATTAGTTGATCCATATATATCACAACTTATAATTTCGTAATTTTCTTTAAATAAAAGATTATGAAACAAAGAAGACTTATTTATCTCATTTCCACAGGACTCCTCACTTTACTTATGTTGATGTCTGCTGGCATGTACGTTTTTAATCATGATATGGTGTCTGACACTTTTACTAAATTGGGATATCCTACCTATATAATTTATCCATTGGCTTTCGCCAAAGTTTTAGGCCTTATCGCCATATGGACTAAAAAGTCTTCTGCGCTTAAAGAATGGGCATACGCGGGATTTTTCTTTGATTTCATATTAGCTCTTTCCGCTCATATTGCTGTTAATGATGGAGAATATATACCTGCGGCGATTGCACTTGTACTTTTGTTCACCTCTTATTTTTCTGAAATTCACCTTAACAAGGAAGATTAATAATCATAGCTCGATATTTAAACATTGATAGTCTGCTTTCCGTTTAAATACCGTTGAACAATACGGTTATGAATTTGCGGACTATAATATTTCTGATATTTTCATTAAGCAGCTTTTCAGGATTCACTCAGGATAGTGATCTCGGTAATTGGCTTATTTATTTTGGAAACAAAAAAATTGATAATAGGCTCAACTGGCATCATGAGGTTCAATATCGAAATTATAATGCCATCGGAGATCTCGAACAGTTATTGCTTCGAACTGGATTAGGTTATAACCTTACCGAAAACAACAATAATCTTTTGTTTGGTTACGGCTTTATTCAAAGTGAAAATTACATCACTGAAGAAGACAAAATCGGAATCAACGAACATCGGATCTATCAACAATTTATCACGCGTCAAACCATTGGAAAAGTAAAAGTCCAACATAGATATCGATTCGAACAACGATGGGTAGAGGACACAGATGTGAGACTTAGATTTAGATATTTTCTTTCTCTAAATATCCCGCTTCAAGGAAGCGACATTTTAGAGAACAACTGGTATTTGTCTATGTATAATGAGATTTTTATAAACTCTAAACAACTCGTCTTTGACAGAAATCGACTATATGGTGGACTTGGGTATAAACTTAATAGTACGCTAAAATTCGAAATGGGTTACATGAATCAATTCTTAAATGGTCTTAATCGCGATCAATTAAATATGATTATGTTTTTTAGCTTCTAAGCCTGCGAATTATAATTCATCATTTGGTAAAAGAAACATTCTGATCTTGTCAATTTTTTTCTCCCCTACTTCCTCGATAATAAATTTATAGCCATCGAGTTCAATTTCGTCACCTTCTTCTGGAATTATACCAGAAGTCATAACAATATAACCTGATAAGGTGTGGTACTCCCCTTCTGGTATATTTATGTTTTCGTACTTTTCATTGATATGATCTAATTCAGATCTCCCATCAAATAAAAACTCTGTCTCTGATAATTTTTCAAACTGCTCATCCTCGACATCATGTTCATCCTCGATTTCTCCAAATATCTCTTCAAGGATATCTTCCAGTGTAATGATTCCAGCTGTCCCTCCAAACTCATCCACTACACAGGCTATGTTTGTCCCATCCTTCATAAACTCTTTCATCAAGTCTTGTACCTTCATGGCCTCAGGAACAAACTTCATATTCAGCATGACCTTAGATATTCTCTCTGGGTTTTCCAATAGTTGCTGATGATGTACATAACCTTTGACGTTTTCAATATCACCCTCCGTAATTATAACTCTTGAGTGGTTTGAATCTATAAAGGTCTGGAGAAGTTCTTCTATACTACTCGTCTGATCTAAATGCACAATTTCAGTACGCGGCACCATACATTCTCTTACCTTAACTTGATTTAAGTTTAATGCATTGGTGAGAATCTCTTTATCGATATCATCGTCTTGCTCAGACACTTCTTGCTCTATAAAATGTTCTAAATCCACCCGCGTAAGGGCTAGCTCTGCTTTTTCAACGGGTTGTCTAAAAACAAACTTCAATATGGCATCACTAATCTTAGTAATTACCCATGTCGGAAGAAAAAGTAAAACACTAAAAAACCTTAATGGATAGGTCATGAAATAGAGGTAATCATTGGCGAAAAGCCTAGAAAAAGTCTTCGGCAAAAATTCACCAAAAATCAAAACGACCACCGTAATTATTAATGTACTTAGTAAAATAAAAACCAAGGACGTGTCCTCAAAGCCAGTAAAAAAAAGAAGTAATAATTCATTCATTAAAATGGTAAAGACCACCAATGAAATGTTATTACCGACTAGCATAGAACTGATAAAATTTCGAGGTCTCTCATAAAATTCTGCCAGAATCTTACCACGGCTTGACCCTTTATCTTTTAATACTTCTATACCTAATTTACTTGCACTTATAAATGCAATTTCGGATGAAGAGAAAAAAGCAGAAAGTATAAGGAATAATACGATGAGAAAAATCAAAGCTAACATATAGTAAAAATATGTATTTCTATCGAAGTCGTTTGTTAAGATCAGACTGACGAGTCGACGAAGGAGATGAGTTCGATTGTTCCCCATCCAATGCTTGGTTAATTTCATCCACAGTCATCTTCCCAGAAAAATTACGAATCTTAAAATCCGTAAATTCTTGGTTCGCCTCAAATCCATAGCCGTAAGTAGTATCTCCTTTTATGGGTTGTGTTATTCGAACAAATTTTTCGGTATAAATGCGCTTAGCCTTTTCGTCCCATATCAATTCTGAGGTTTCGAGCTTATCGTTTAATTCATTGTACAAATTGACACTGTCTCTTACAATAACAATATTATTATGATACTCTCGTCTACCATATTTGGCTTCCAGCCAACTCTCAGGGGATTCTTCCTGATTATAAAATTCAACTTTTATTCCATCAGGAAATTCTTCCACAGTTTCTTTTCCAAAGCGATCTATAAGCATCGTGGGTGCCCATGCTTTTACTTTTAATTCTGCTGAATCACTGTAAATAATCATCACATTTTCTCCTTTCTCGTCTTGAATAACTTCTTTATCCAATAACTTATCAACTTCCTCAATGGAATTCTGACAAGCTAGAACCAAAAAAGTAATTAGGAAAAAAGCTAAAATTCGCATTATCTAACAACTGTAATATCTCCCGAATATTCTATATCCGTATCAATATACCTAATAACCGCATACCATGCGTACATTCCAGGATTTACAGGCTGATTTTTAAATCGCCCATCCCATCCGGAATTAGCATCATTTAATGGTAGGTTTTGTCCGTAATAAATGCGGTTGCCCCATCTGTCATAAACATACAATTCTAAAATTTCCACGGCGGCTTTACCTGCGAATATGGTGAATACCTCGTTTGTACCGTCTCTATTTGGACTAAATACATTAGGGGCATATACCGGCCGTTCGTCCTCGACGAAAATGGCGAGTTGGTCAGAAGCAGTACATCCATCATTATCAGTCACTTGAATTGTATAATCTTGACTTCCAATGTAAGCAGGTAAAACAGTGGGATCCAAACAATCGTCGCAACTAAATCCATCGTTTGGTGTCCATGTAATATCGACAGGTATGTTGGGCTGATAACTGGCATCCAGATCAACCATACATCCTATTATGGTTTCCATATCCTCTCCGGCATCTACAATTAACGGCGGAGGCTCATCGATAAACACTTCGACACTATCCACACATCCTTTAATGTCCTGTATGTAGACATTATAACTTCCAGCGAATAATCCTGGAAATACCGCTGATGGTTGAAACGAGTTACCATCTAAACTATACTGGTAATCTGGATTCCCATTCATCCCTGAAGCAGAAATTAAACCTTCGGGAATACCGTTACAAATTAAATCTTCGGTTACCGCATCTACATTTAATGTACTTGTGTCTTGGCAGCATGGCTCCACATAGAGTTCGATTATTTTTGTCACTAAACAACCTCTCGAACTCTCAATGGTTAACGCCGCTAATTTATCTCCAAATGATTCATAAATCACCTCGTGTGGCCCAACACCAGAAGCGGACAAAGGCGCAGAACCTGCTCCAAAATTCCAAGTCCAATTAACAATATTATCTGTATCTGAAAAAGACTCGTTGGTATACCGTATTGTCTTATCACATTCAAACTCTTGAAGAGCTATGACCTCAAAATCTGGTACTGGACCTAAAAAAGTCCCTGTTCCACCAAACTCTATTTGAAAACCAGAACCAGATTGTGAAAAATTATTAATGACCAATGCATACGACTCCCCAGCGACCATGTTAACCGCAGAAACAAAATTATCATCACCTGCGGCACAACCTGGAAATTCTTCAGTATCATTTGATCCCAAAGACAAGCCAGTTGGACCAGCACATGGTGCATTTGCTGCTTCACCCGCACCAACTGTTTCTCCTGAAGCCATGCATCTAATTAATTCTTTTCCAGCACAATCATCTATTCCATTCGGTAATCTGTATAAAGCAAAATCTAAATCATCTACTTCATTGTTAGGTGAGATCGTAAATGTTAAGCTCCCGGATTTGTCACATGTCCAATTGTACCAGACCGAAGCAAATTCTTCTTGAATACAACTACCTTCTACTTCATTTGTTACCGAACCGACTCCGGAGAGGTTATCCACGAAAAAAGATTCTGTATCACAAAGAGTCACCGCACTCCCGCAATCTGATTCAGGAGTCGGAACAGGGTTAAAAGATTCTAAACAGAGGACAAAGTTTCCTTCATTTAAATCACGACCATCAACTCTTAAATAATAGACTTGCCCTATTACGGCGTCCACTAAAGTTAATTCGACGATGTTGGTTCCCGACAAAATAGATTGACAAGCTTCCTGTTGTAAATTTCCACAGCCTCCAGAATAAATCGCTAAAGAAGGTTGTAAGATGTTATTATCGGCAAAAACTTGCTTTCCAAGCATCTGCACATAAATTCCTGGTGCTTGTGGCACAAAACTAAACCATACGTCGTGATTTGCATTTGGCCAGCAAGTTGGTTGAGCCTGAGGTGATGGCGTGGCTCCCACATTACCGAATTGATCTGTATTCGTACATAATTCAGTAATATCACCCAGATGGATAGCACCTGAACATTCATCATTCGTTAATTGTGCATTCGCCGAAAGGCAAACGACAAAAACAAGAATTATACTGCCTAAAAATGATTTTAACATAAACAACGTATTCGCTTCAAGCATAACGAAAATAGCCATAATCCTATTGACTCAAGTCTAGATAAACAAAAGATCAAAACGACAAGCTGTCTCTATTAAGACAACACAATTATCCTCAAAGCTGTTTCAAATAATGCTTTTATTATTTCTTTAACGCTTACGCGAAAAAAATGCAGCTAAATAGGTTCTTTTACAAGAACTTACGACTTTTACATCATGCTGTACCTCGTCCCCACTCCGGTTGGAAATCTTGATGACATTACCTTAAGAGCCATCGAAACTTTAAAGATGGTCGAAGTCATTTTTTGCGAGGACACACGAGTCACTGGAAGATTACTCCAACATTTAGGAATTAAAAAGACTCTTAGATCATTACATGCGCATAATGAACACCGTCTTGTAGAACAGGTCATAGACTTACTTAAAGGAGGTCAATCTATAGCATATGTTTCTGACGCAGGCACTCCAGGAATCTCTGACCCCGGATTTTTGCTCGTTCGTGAAGCTCAAATAGCAGAAATAAAAGTTAGTGCTTTGCCTGGTGCCACCGCTTTTGTACCCGCTTTGGTAAGTTCCGGATTGAGCTCAGACAAATTTTTCTTCGAAGGTTTTTTGCCACAAAAAAAAGGAAGGCAAAAGCGCTGGGATTTCTTAAAAACTTTACCATCCACGATTATCCTTTATGAATCTCCGCATCGATTACTGAAATGTTTAAAAGAAATACAAACACATTTTGGGAATGACCACAAAGTATGCGTCGCTCGTGAAATCAGTAAATTACACGAAGAAATCAATACAAAACCCGTACAAGACTTAATTGACGATTATGCATCCCGACCTTCCATTAAAGGAGAAATAGTACTAATTATCGAAAAAGCAATTTAAATATGAAGCGCTCGATTTTCCGTGGCAGCTAAAGCAGCTTCCTTAACCGCCTCAGTATACGTTGGGTGCGGATGACAAATACGAGCCATATCCTCTGCAGATGCTCTAAACTCCATCAAGCAGACGGCCTCCATAATCAAATCTGCTGCTCTTGCGCCGACAATGTGAACACCCAATAGCTCATCCGTTTCTTTATGAGAGAGGACCTTAGCCATCCCAGCTTCATCCATACTAGCTTTTGATCTTCCAAGTGCTTTAAATGGAAATTTACCAGATTTATAAGGTATTCCGTCTGCTTTTAATTCCTCTTCTGTTTTTCCGACTGAAGATACCTCTGGCCATGTGTACACGACTCCAGGAATTAGATTGTAATCGATGTGTGGTTTTTGGCCGGCTATATACTCGGCGACAAAAATGCCTTCATCTTCTGCTTTATGTGCAAGCATAGCTCCTTTAACCACATCTCCTATAGCGTAAATCCCTGGTATATTTGTTTCGAGATGACCATTTACTTCCACACGCCCTCTATCATCGACGGCTACTCCAACCTTCTCCAAACCAAGATTATCGGTATATGCTCTCCTACCGATTGCGATCAGACAATAATCTCCTTTTACGGATTGTACATCTTCAGTATCTCGTTTTTTGTATTCTACTGTGACCCCAGTCTTGGTTCCTTTGACGGAAGTCACCATATGACTCAAATGAAACTTAAATCCAAGTTTTTTAAGTGCCCTTTGTAGTTCTTTAGAGGCGTCTTTATCCATAGCTCCTAGGATTTTATCCTGAAACTCAATCACTTCGATTTCAGTACCTAATCGCGCATAAACAGAACCCAATTCCAGTCCTATTACTCCGGCGCCTATGACAATCATCTTTTTAGGAACCTTATCAATATTAAGCGCTTCGGTAGACGTAATCACTCGATTTTTGTCGTAATTAAAAGCTTCAGGGGTAATGGGCTTGGATCCAGTGGCGATGACAACACGATCTGTACTCACATTTTCTGTTCTGCCGTCTTCTTTGGTGATTTTGACCGTGTTTTTATCTACGAAAGAACCATGACCGTGGAAAACAGTGATCTTATTTTTCTTCATTAAAAAATCCACACCTCCCGTAATTTTAGAAACCACATCGTTTTTACGTTGGATCATCTGCTTCATATCTGGACTGACTTTCCCCGTTTTAATCCCATGTTCTGCAAATGTATGAGTGGCGTTATGATAGTGTTCGGAGGAATCTAGAAGTGCTTTTGAAGGTATACATCCTACATTTAAGCAGGTGCCCCCTAAGGTATTATAACGTTCTATGATTGCTACTTTAAATCCTAATTGGGCCGCACGAATAGCACATACGTATCCGCCAGGGCCAGATCCTATTACTGTTACATCAAATTTCATGATCCTTATTTATTTGGATTGTTTTGGGAATTGCCTTGATTATTATTTCCGCCTTTTTTCCGATTAAAGCGTTTATTTTTCGGTCTTCTTCTTTTGTTTTTATCCGAAGATCTGTTTTGTCCTTCCTTCTTCGATTGTGAGGATTCTCCAGTCTTTTTAGATTCTGGTCTATTCGAATTAGATTTCGAATTTTCTTTTTCCTGTTTGCCTTTCGGCGAATGTTGTTTATTTCTATTATCTACTCGTGATCTTTTATTCTTATTGTTTCTGTTTCGGTTATTTCGGCGTTTTTTCTTAACACTTGGTAATTCAATAACACCAGTAACATCCTCAAACTCAATGTCATCCGCCTTTATCCTATATAACTC
>JAHDBE010000073.1 GCA_020630555.1 Saprospiraceae bacterium | reverse complement strand
CCTGATCTCACTCTGATTAACGATCCTAGCCACATTTGCGGTCGTCGTGATATTCTTCAAGAGGTGGGACAAAAAGCCATGGACTTAGATTTCGATGGATTAATGATTGAATCACATATCGATCCTGATAATGCCTGGAGTGACGCCAAACAACAAATCACTCCAGAGCGCCTAGGTGAGATGATCACGGATATGGTTTTAAGAGAGGATTATGAGGATGTCATGCCGCTGCAAAGCGAACTCGATTTACTGCGACAAGAAATTGATAATGTGGATGATGAATTGATGAACCTTCTATCTAATCGCATGGATATAGCCCGAAAAATTGGAGAATATAAAATCAAAAACAACATGACCATTCTCCAACAGAAACGATGGAATGAAATTTTAGATAAAGCGAAAATAAGTGCTGAAAAATCAGGTTTGAGTGCGGACTTTATTGTAAAATTTATCAATGCTATTCACGAAGAGAGCATAAATCAGCAAGAGAAAATATTTAAGGAAAGGTAAATTCAATGTATATAACTGTAAACACCAACGTTTACAATTGTAATTTTTTGTAAACTTTTTTGTTTACATTTTCGTTTATTTGTAAATGTATTTGTTTACAAAAACATTGACTCATGAGAAATAAACGAAAACTGATGCTCGAACAATTAGATATCAGGGTCTTACCTTTCATTGGTACAAAAGAAGTAATTATTCCAAATCGAGGATGGATTCATAACATTCGAACGAGCCTAAATATGACAATGGCTCAATTAGGTAGAAAGTTAAATGTCACAAGACAGGGTATTAAACGTATAGAACAAAGCGAAGAAAATGGGACTATTAGTTTGAGGAGACTAGACAAGGTGGCAAAAGCAATGGGATTACAAATGGTGTACTGTATAATTCCGAAAGAAGAAAGTTTTGAAAACTTTGTTCACTTAAAAGCAGAAAAATTAGCTCGAAAAATAGTCTTTATGACCAACAAAAACATGGAATTGGAAGATCAAGGAATAGGAGATCTAAAAATCAATAAAGCAATATCAGATTTAACCGAAGAAATAAAAGTAGAGATGAAAAAATCTTTATGGGAATAAAATTAACATATATCTACGGTCAAACTCCTTTGAGTGATGAAGAAAGACAAGGTTTAAAGATAACAACCATAAACTCTCAGGGAGAATTAGACGAATTTGAGCAATTGAATATTGAAAAAGCAGTAGAATGGTCTCTTCGTGCAAATCTTAACAAGGAAAAAATTCTATCTGAATATTTTGTCAAAGAGCTTCATAAACGAATGTTCAATGAAGTTTGAAATTGGGCTGGGACTTTCAGAAAATCGGAAAAAAACTTAGGCATCTCTTGGATTAAAATTCATGTAGAACTAAAAAAACTTATTGACGATACTGAATTTTGGATTAATCACAAGACCTATTCTTTTGAAGAAATTGCCATTCGATTTAAACACAGAATCGTATCCATTCACTGTTTCCCAAATGGAAATGGAAGACATTCTCGAATGATGGCGGATATCATTATGAGTTCTATATTTAAAAAAAAGCCACTCTCTTGGAGACATTCTAATATGGTGAGTCCAAATCATACTAGACAAGAATACATTAAAGCCCTTCGACTTGCGGATAAAGGAGAATTCCAATCTTTAATAGATTTCGCAAAAAGCTAACTACACTTCAGAAAGCTTCCATTTCCCTTTACGGAAAATCCATATGGCCAACAAGGCTAGTATGGAAGATGAAATAGCAATGGTTATATAAACACCTTTGGGGCCAAGACCTACAACTTTCGCCAAGTAGTAGGCTAATGGAATTTGTATGATCCAAAAACAAATAAAATTGAGAATCGTCGGAGTCACTGTATCCCCAGCGCCATTAAACGATTGTCCGATTACCATTTCGTACGCATAGAAAATATATCCTAGACATACGATTTGAAGACACATAGCACCATTGGATATAACATCTGGATTTTCCGAAAAAATACGCATGACGGGCTCCGCCGCAAGTAGAAAAATTACAGAGATAATACCTAAAAATATCATGTTATAAAATGCCGCAATCCAAACAGATTTCTCCGCTCGTTCTGGTTGCTTGGCACCTAGATTCTGTCCGACTAAAGTAGCCGCTGCCATAGCCACACCCCAGGAAGGCAAGATGGTAAACATGATCACTCTAAATCCATAGGTATATCCTGCAAAAGCTTCCGCTCCAAATTCGTTAATGATCCGCGCGATAAAAATCCAACTTGCCGAGGTCAATAGATGTTGGCCTGCTCCACCTATAGAAATACGGAATAACTTGGCTATAATGTCCCAATAAAACTTAAAGTCTGCTACTAGGACTTTAAATCTATTCGTCCCTTTAAACATGTGATAGAGTTGGTAAAAGACACCTACTCCCCTACCAATACACGTGGCAATTGCTGCTCCTTTTAAACCCCATGCCGGGAAGATCCACAAACCTAATATGAGACATGGATCGAGTAATATATTGATACCGTTTGCGATCCACAAGGTTTTCATAGCAATGTTTGCATCGCCTGTCCCACGAAATATAGCATTGTTGACATACAATAACATTAAGACCACATTGAGTCCCAAGATGATCTTTGTATATATGGCTCCCTCTTGAATCATTTCCTCCGAACTTCCCATAAGTCGAAGTAAATCCTCAGAGAAATACACACCAACAAACGCAATAATTATGGACACTAACACAGCTAAGATGATGGCTTGTGCCGCAGATTTACCGGCCTCTCTATTTTCTTTTTCTCCTATACGCCGAGAGACCACAGCTGTTGCGGCCATAGCAATACCTAGAGCCACACTCATCACGATAAACATGAAAACCTCGGTCAACCCAATTGCTGAGGTCGCGTTTTCCGAACCTAACTTAGAAATAAAGTAAATATCAACAATCGCAAATAAGGATTCCATGGCCATTTCCAATATCATAGGAATGGACAAAAAGATCAGAGCTTTATTAATATTTCCTTTAGTAAAGTCTCTTTCACTTCCGTGAATAATTTCTTTAAGTACCGATCGTATTCGGCCCATGTGTTAGAGTTTGTTCGCAGACCAAAGGACGGGTTTTTTTATGGACTTTGTTCGGTTTGCCTCAATAGTTTTCTCACCGCTTCATAACGCTTGAATATCTGGACTACATCTGGTTTTAATATGTGAGATTTTGGTCCGGCATTTAAGGCAATTTGATCAGTACTTATCCTTTCAATAAAAATTTCACCGCCAGTCATATAAAAGCCCCAACTAAGGTGTATTTCTGAATCACTTAAAAACTTAATATCATTTTTAAAGCTAAGATTGGATTTTAGAAAAGAGTATAAGGATTCAAACTCTTGGTTTAAAATGATTTTATCAGAGAAATTACCATGCCACGATTCACTTTCGGAAAGATCTATACCTATCCCTGATAAACTGTGGTATTGCCATAAACCAAAAATTACTCCTACTAAAATAGCCGTACTAGCAGACTGAAAAAACAGTGATCCTATATTGTCTTTCACATCTGTCCAATCTAATGCTAGCATCAGAATGAAGTAGATAATAAAAAAACCAATCGCAGTAGATAAGACGTACCTAAGAAAGCTCTTTCTCATATTCTTTAATTCGTTTAACTACATACATGACGTTCTGTCTATTAATACCACTATCTGCTAAAGTCAATGGATAAATGGGCTTTGATTCGATTTTTAATTGATTTGAATTCTCTCTTTTTACAGTAATTTTTTCTCCCCATGATTTAGAAGAATATCTCGTTTTTAAGTGTATTGAATCAGGTGTTTCCGAAACGCTAGATGTCTTTAAGTTTTCATCGCTGGCAAGGAGTGACTTTAACTCTATTAAACTAAGTGTATTTTCTATAAGCATCTCGGCGTGCGGAAAATAATCCTTGTAGGTTTTTGGCTTAAAGCCAATGGATTCTAATTCCTCTTGCTGTCGATGCAGAAATGAAAAAGACATGAGTAAGGACATAAAAAAAGAGATAAATAAAATTTCAAACAAAGACCAATCAAATCCGTTAAACACCCAAGAGAAGAGATAAAAGAGGATTACGTTTTGAATAAAGATTATAACATTAACGTATAGAAAATATCGTACACCCATACTTAAAAGTAGTAATCTATTTAAATAACTATTTGTTGATCGTAGTAAAGCTCCGTAATTTCACTTGCCATGTTAGAAACGTCTGGAATCACATATGCTTATAATTCGAGTCAGAGTTTTAATTTTCCTGACTTTAATTGTCAAAATGGAGAGGCTTCCTTAATTCTTGGATCTTCAGGAATCGGAAAATCTACTCTACTTCATTTACTCGGTGGTTTAATAAAACCTAAATCGGGGACCATTACAATAGACGGTCAGGATATCACACAAATTGACGGAAGTCAATTAGATAGTTTTAGAGGTAAAAACATAGGCATCATTTTTCAGCGAAACCATTTTATTAGTTCGCTTAATGTCATAGACAATTTACTTCTCACCCAGAAGTTATCTGGCGTAACACAAAATAGAAGCGAAATCATGGACATCTTAGATCGTCTTGAAATAAAAAATAAATATGATAGAATGACAAGCGATCTTAGTGAAGGTGAAAAGCAAAGGGTATCTATCGCTCGTGCCATCGTTAATCGACCAAAATTAATTTTGGCGGACGAACCTACTTCGGCTTTGGATGATAACAATTGTCAAAGAGTTTTGGATCTTCTTAACGAACAAGCTAAAGAGGTAAGTGCAGCTTTAGTGATTGTCACTCATGATAGCCGTTTAAAAAATTCGATTAACCACCAAATCATTCTATCATGAGTGTTATGAAATTAGCCTGGAGGAATGTGGTTTCGAAGCCCTTAAACTTATTACTCAGTGTGATCTTATTTGCTCTAGGAATAGGCTTAATTAACTATCTCCTTCTTTTAAACAACCAGTTAAAAGATAAATTCGATAAGAATTTAGCAGATATTGATATGGTCATTGGAGCTAAGGGTAGTCCCTTGCAGATGATCTTGTGTAATATGTATCATATCGATAATCCGACAGGAAATATTTCCATAAAAGATGCTAAGCCTTTTTTAAATCCTAAGCATCCCCTCATAAAAAGATCCGTACCCTTAAGCCTTGGCGATAGTTATAAATCGCATCGAATAGTGGGAACAAATCACTCGATCCTCGATCTGTACGGTGGTGAAATTAATGAGGGTAAACTATGGGAAAATGGCCTAGAGGCCACTGTGGGTTATGCCGCTGCAGAAACCACTGGTTTACGTTTAGGAGATCAGTTTGTAAGTAGTCACGGTTTTGATGACGAATTAGATATGACCCACGAACATGCCAAGTTTACAGTTAAAGGAATTTTAAAACCTACGGGTTCAGTTTTGGACCATTTAATATTAGTACCGTCAGCTGCCATATGGGAAGTGCATGATCACTCTGAAGACGATCATGAACATTCTGACGACGAACACGATCACTCACATGATGACCACGATCATGACCATACACATCATGACCACGGAGATCACAGTCATCATGATCACGACCATGGACACTCTCATGAACATCATGTGCACAATAATACCATAGAAGATCTTCTAAGTCATGAGGATAAAGACATCACTTCAATCCTCATTCAGTTTAAGAATCGAACAAATTTTCAGGCATTGAATATGCCCAGAAATATCAATGAAAACACTGAACTTCAAGCGGCTTCTCCTGCTATTGAGATAAATCGTTTATACGCTATGATCGGTGTTGGTACCGAAGCTATACGGTATTTAGCCATTTTAATAGCGATCGTTTCTGCACTTAGTATTTTCATTTCTTTATATAAATCATTAAAAGAGCGTAAATACGAGCTCGCTTTAATGCGTGTTTCTGGTGCGTCTAAATCTACCTTACTTCAGCTTATTTTAGCGGAAGGCATAATCCTTGGAATCATAGGTTTTATAGTCGGCATTATTTTAAGTCATGTCGCAATGCAAGTCACGGGATCATTTATGAGTTCGACATACCGCTATCAATTTAGCGCGTGGAATTTTGGTCAAAACGAAATAATTCTATTTGCACTATCCATTGGTCTTGGAATAATGGCTGCGTTAATTCCTGCTTTCAAAGCGTTTAACACGGACATACATCGGACCTTAACGGGCAAATAAGTTTAACCTTTTCTTAGTGCTTTAAGATCGGTTTATGTTGTTATTTAAGTATACATTTGAATCTATGATGCGACTCTTTTTAAGTCTTTTTCTTATTATTTCCTTTTCCCTTTCGGGAATATCTCAGGAGTTTCAAACGGATAATACCTGGAGGACTCTGTCCATGGTGACCTATAAAACAGAATTTAATGAGGACTGGGGAATGGATATCGAGGTGCCGCAAGTAAATCCCGTTGCCATGGCTCTCAATGGAAAAGAAATAGAAGTCGAAGGCTTTATTATTCCCCTTACGGGAAAAATTGCGCAGAGCCATTTAATGCTTTCAGCTTTCCCAAAAAGTATGTGTTTTTTTTGTGGCGCTGCAGGACCCGAATCTGCGATGGAAGTGTTTATGAAAGACCAAAAAGAGGTCGCCTTCACACCCGAAAAAGTAAAATTTCGAGGGATTCTTCATATCAATCCTAGAGACATGAATAAACTCCTGTACTCGATGGAAAACGCTGTCATGATCAAAGAATGAAAACAACTATTCACATATTACTTCTGTGCTTTACTACGTCTGTGCTTTTGGCGCAAGCCGAAAAACAAAGTTCACCTAGTGTTTGGAAGACTTTAGGTAAAATCACCTATAAAAAAGAGTATGACGAAATCATGGGTTTCAAAATTGACAAACCCGTATTTAGCGAGGAAGTCCGAGCATTAGATGGTACCGAAATAAAGATCAAAGGATACATTATTCCTGTCGAAGGATATAAATCACATAACGAGTTTATTTTCTCCGCATTCCCATATAACATGTGTTTCTTCTGTGGTGGTGCTGGCCCCGAAACTGTTATGGAAGTTGTCGCATCTGAACCTGTAAAATATACAGCCGAGTCTATAATACTTAAAGGTAAACTTGTATTAAACGACTCCGACATTAATAGGTTAATGTATGCCATTGAAGATGCAGTCTTAGTGAGTGAATAGTATTTTCGTTTCGATGAAAATCCGAACGATTATATTACTTCTTTTTCTATCAACATTTTCTTCCATAGGCGAAAGCCAAAGATCTTATCTATTCACGGATATTGAAGAAAGAGGCGATATTCATCGTTTTTCATTTGATGATGGTAAATATTGGATATTCAGAACACGTCCTACTTTCGAACCCATTACTCAAAATCCAATTTTAAATATCACGGTCTTCGACGAGTGTGGTCCACAAGAGGCTCATGAATTTACACACGAAGGATTATTCGGTATTCAAAACATTTATTTTTCTGAACTCGATGGTGATACTTTAAGGCTTACTTGCGAACTCTATAATCGAGATTTTCACAATCATAATGAAATGGGTCTATTTTCTATTCATGTGGAAAATTTTGGAATGAGGTATCAGTTTTTTAGAGCAGATAATGTGGTTAGAACAAGATCTTTCTTTATCGCAGGTTCTAATCGATATTTTCTACACACTTTTTTATCCTACACAGACAGACCCACTCAATATGGAAATTTCCTTTTGGACAAAAATTTTAATATCCTTAAGTACTACGAAAACTTTTCGGAGTTTACGATCACAGCTGGAGCCTTTAAGGTGGAGGACGGATATATCTGTGCAACTAGTAAGCACATATATAAATTAAACCTTGACCTCTTACCTGTATGGAGGAGAAATATTGATTCCGGTCATTTTATTAATAACATGATTGATGTTGGAGATGGATTTGTTTTTCGTACGTATAAAAGATTATTCCCCGGAGCCATATTAATCATATCTGTAGTCAAATTAGATTATCAAGGAAATTTCATATGGCAGACTCCCAAACTAAACTTTGGTGATTTTAATAATAATTGGAGTCGACTTCAACTAAGACCTGATGGTAATTTAGATCTTTTAATCCAACATCTACCTGATTCTTACGTCAGTGATGAATTATACATTTACACCATTGACCCGGAAGAAGGTGGCATTTTGGAAATCAATAATACCACGAATAATAACGTCATTGATAGCTTTCGATTTATGGATTATACGATCGATACGAATGGGCGTCAAAGTATCCTGGCCGTCGATGAAAATTGGAATCAGTATTTATGGAACGTAACAGAAGAAGGCGATTGTAATATATCCACTGGCGGTCAATGGGAAGATGCTGTGGATTTCGTATCGACAGCTACAAACAACCTAGAGAGCAAGGTAGATGAAGTATATACTGGAACTTATGAATGGGAGCACAATATAGTCGATCCGACTTCTTTTGAAATCTGTAATTATACCCCTCCGGCAATAGATCTTCTTCCAGAAGACAGCTTAGCCTGTGCCGAATTAAATGTATATCTCGACCTGTCGGATCAGGTATTTCCTATTATCTGGGATGACGGAAGTACAGATCCTTTGAGATTAATCACTGAAAGTGGTACGTATTCCTACATCATTGATTATTGTGATGTTGAATTCGGAGAGTCAATAGAAATTACTTTAGAAAATTGTTCATGCGCCATTTACATTCCTAATATTTTTAGCCCAAATGACGATGGGAAAAACGATTCATTTGCAGCCCTCAAAAACTGCAATAACATCACAGAATTTGAATGCCTCATTTATGATCGCTGGGGAGAATTAGTGTTTCAATCCAAGCAACCCAATTTTCAATGGGACGGAAAAATGAACAATCAGTATTTACCCAACGGTGTATATTCTTATCTCATTAACTACACTCAAACCATTCCTGAAAAGGAAATTAAAGAATCAAAACACGGTACGATTAGTTTGATTCGATAATTACTTAAGATCTAAAAATACGCCTACTGAGTACGAAGGTCTGGCAGCAATCACCTCACCTCTAAATGCTCCTGCAAATCCTGCCGAAAATCCTATCTTCTTTGTGATGTAATAATTTGCCTCTAATCCAAAAGAACTGTATTCTGTATTATTAGCAAAAATACTTGTGGCGTTTGCCAAACCACTTTCTAATCCATTTTTAAAAGATTCGACGACATTAAGACGGCTAGTCATCCATAGTTTTCGGTTAAGAAAAGCGACACCAAGTTCTAATCCCAAATGAAATTCTTCAGAAAAATTATTGGTCCTATTATTAATTGCCGTGTATCCAGAAGCATAGGCGTCTAAAGTACCGATTCGAAATCCTCGTCCAGCATCAATACGTACCATCTGATTGAATTCTCCATCTCCTGTTTGAATATTTTCCTGTGACCCGCCTCCCGTGGTACCTGTAGGGATTCCAAAAATGGCACTCACCGCCACAGGAAAAACAGAACCCGGTTTCGTCAATCCGTACTTTATCCCAAGGTCAATATCACCTATACTGTTTAAAGCTTCTCCTGGAATTAAGACTTCGTTTGTGGTTCCAGAAATTACATTGTTCATGAGATTTCGACTAAACAAATTAGCATTTGTAATAACAGTCACTCTATCTGTCAAACCATACTCTGCATACAAGTTTGTGTTAAATATCCCTGTAGTCACATTGGGATCTATTTTACCAATATCCGTGTAATGCTGATCGAATACCGTCCACCATTCAGATAATTTTAAATACAAGCCTCCTTTAGGCTGTGGCCAAGGACCACCCGCATAAGATAGAGTCAACACTAAAAAACAAAGTATCGCGGTTGAGAATAATTTTTGCATAATCTGAAATTTATAATTCGGCCTCGCCAACTTTTACATTGAACGGTTTGCAATAGTATACGATAAACTGATAATCATTCAGTCCTACATCTTCAATTGTATACGAATGACTTCCTTGAAATACCGTAACTGGTGAAACTTCTAAAGCATTAGCCACAGAATTCCTGTTGTTCGATAAATAAATATAAAGCCCGGGTAAATTGGACGAAGCTTGATAATTATCCATGATGTTTAATTCAAGACCTGTGTCTGTTTCTAGTAATTCAAAGTCTCCTTCAAGCGTATAAAAAGAAGTCGTTTGGATTGTTCCTGTTATAGATTCATTGCTACTTACGGTAGAATTTCCGACCGAAACCATTGTCTCTTCGATCAAAGTCATGGATCCATCTTGATAACTGATGGTTATTAACGCGTCACCTAAGGCATTGGCGGAAGCCAAACCAGAATCTGTTAAACTAATTACACTGGCATTAGAGCTGCTCCACTCGAAGTTAACCGTCTCCTGTTGACCTACCTCATTCAAATAAATGGCCTCATATTGGTAGGTGGTGTTCAACTCAATAGTATCCACAGGATTAGTAATTCTTATTAGAGGGTCTACACGATCATTAATAAAATCGTCTCCTACGCAAGATGCGAGAATTATTGTAGCTAAAATAAAGCCTAGATAATGGACTGCTTTTTTTGTCATTTGTCTTTTTTGCTAGTTTTTGACTTACGTCAATGTGTATATCACATTTAAAGACAAATGGTTGCCCAGTTAGTATTTTAAATTTTAGTAGATGCTAAAAAGGTAGGAAAGACGACAGTTCAAAAATTGCCCTGTCGTCTTAGCTTCTATTTTACAATGGTAATTTTTTCAGATAGGAACGTATCCCCATTCGAATTCTCAAGTGCAAAAATGTACACTCCTGACGAAAAATCCCCAAGAGGAATAATCGCTCTATTGTTTTCGAAATTTATCGTTTGATTTCTGACTAATCGACCGACTGGATCAAAAACTCGTAAGTTCATTTCACCCAAAAAGACATAATGCACTGTTAATTCATTACTTGCTGGATTTGGGAAAAACTTCGTTCTTTCAAACAGGTCTAATCCAGAACAATCATCGTCTATGCCATCATCTGCTACTTCTTGGGCATCAGGATTTATAAATTCATTTTCATCATTACAATCCTGATTATTCACAACATATCCTTCAGGCGCCTCCTCCTCACAAATATTAATCGACTCTTCTGGGTTTCCAAAGCCATCCTGATCCATATCTCGATAATAATTATAATATGTAAGCCCGTCATCAATATCGCCATTACAATCATTGTCCTTGCCGTCACAAACTTCAGATAAGTTTCCGTTGATCGCTGGATCTGAATCATCACAATCTCTACTATCCATCACATAATTGATAGGAGGAACAGGAACACAAATTTCAATGGTGTTTGTAGGATCTCCACTACCGTCTCCATCGCCGTCAAAATAAAAAGTGTAGTAAGGGATATTATCATCGATTAGGCCATTACAGTCATTGTCTTTACCGTCGCAGATTTCTGCAAACTCACTATGAATGTCTGGATCTGTATCTACACAATCTCCATCATTATCTACATAACCGAGAGGAGGAAAACTTTCACAGATTTCTACAAAGTCTGCAGGATTACCGTATCCATCTCCATCAGAATCGACGTAATAAAAATAAAATGGAATGCCGTCGTCTATTTGTCCGTTACAGTCATTGTCTTTATTATCACATAGTTCTGGTGCTCCTGGATAAACTGTTGGATCATTATCATCACAATCGTAATAACTAAAGAATCCATCTTGATCGGCATCATCAAAAAAATAAGGTAATACGAAATCGAAGGCATCGTTACCAATTACTTCTCCCATTTTACGCCCAGGTAAATCATCGGCTGGAGGATGAATTCCTCCCCAGATTCTAGACAAGCTTGTTTGGTCTGAAGCATCTCTATATGTTGCCCATTGTAAAGTAAAATCAACGCTAGGTCCTTCTTCAAATACTAAAAATTCGTTTTTCGCCACAGGAAACTCACCCATAC
>JAHDBE010000072.1 GCA_020630555.1 Saprospiraceae bacterium | reverse complement strand
TCAAAACTATCGACAGCCGCCATCAACTCTTCATGAACAATATCTTGGATCTCAATGTCTAGGGTTGTATGAATATCGTCACCTTGCTTTTCTTCTATTTCTGTTGGATCAAAGACTGGTACCCATACATCACCATAAATGCGCTTCATGAGTTTTTCGTCTGTATCTCCAGCAAGAAAATGATCAAAGAATCCTTCTAATCCAATTTTGTCCGCATTCTGCCTGTCTAGTCCGATGGTTCGACTGGCGAGCAAACGATATGGCTTATCTCGTTTGGTAGTTTTCTCAACAATTAAACCTCCTCTATTTTTGCCCTTTCGTAGAATCGGAAATTTCTTAATCTTACTCAAGAGATCAAACTCTACGTTTCGAGCGATAAAGTGATATCGACTACCGGGTTTTTTTCGTTTCAGACCCGCCTCCCTGGTATTGACCAGTTCGTCTCGCCATTCCTTAGGAGATTTATTTGCATTCACGTAAGTCGACAAATAGTAAGACAAAGAATCAATCCCTCCGTAAAAAAGCTCGTCTGAAGAAACGAGTAAATCCATCCGAATTTCAAAGAACGGTAGTGAGGTTGCCAGCAAACTGCCATCCTCGGCGTAAATGTTTCCTCGATCCGCAGGTACTGGCATCATTTTTACATTAACTCCAGACTGCTTCCTCCACTTCTCCCCTTCGATCACACTTACTTTGACAACACGAACCAAGATGACGGCCGACAGTATTACAAATGCCAGCAAGACCAAATAAGCTCTTATGAGTAACTCATTTTTCCGATCCATCGCTCTTCTGTGATTCTCGTTTTGTTTTTATTTTCTTAGGCGCCACATTTGACACCTTCAAATCCATTGCACTTACCTTTTCCGCTACCTTCGAAGGAGTCGATCCATACATTATGTCGTTTTTCACTTCTCGGTATTGCCAATTCAACTCCTTTACTTCCTTCTTCAAGGCTTGTATTTTCCGAACCTTTTTCTCTGCCTGATGTGCATTAGCTATATACATTAATATCAATGCACACACGAAGCAGAGAAAAGGGAGGTTCGTGTAAATCCACTCGATCATTTTAAATCGTGCGGCTGTCGTTTTCTTATTTGTTCGAACTATTGCCATCAATGCGCCTTTCGGCTATTCTTAATCGCGCTGAACGTGCGCGGTTATTTCTTTTAATCTCCTCATCCGACGCCATGACTACGCCTTTAGTAATCATTTTATACGGACGAAATATTTTTCCGTAATCATCTTGAAACACTTTACCATGAGCATTTCCGGATTTCATAAAACTCTTTACAAGCTTATCCTCCAGAGAATGATAACTCATGACGACAAGTCGTCCTTGATGATTTAAATAATCGGTTGCATGGCGAAGAAAATCTGCGAGTACTTCTAACTCCTGATTTACCTCTACCCTTAAAGCCTGAAAAACCTGAGCAAAATACTTTGCCCTTTCGCCCCTTCGACTCTTGTCTAGCAACTCTGTAAGTTGCCCCATTGATGTTAGCGGAATTTGATTTCGTTCTTCTACTATATTCCCCGCTAAGGTTTTTGAGTTTCGCACCTGACCATACTTTGAAAAAACCTCAACTAAATGAGATTCGCTATATGTATTTAAAACGTCAGCTGCAGTTTGCTTTACAAACCGATTCATTCGCATGTCAATGGGACCTTCAAAACGAAAAGAGAAACCTCTTGAACCTTCATCCAATTGATGAGAAGACACACCTAAGTCCGCAAGAATTCCGTCCACCTTTTTTATCCCATAATAGTCGAGATAACGGTCTAAGAATTTAAAATTTGCTTTTACAAAAGTGAATCGATCATCGTTCGGTACATTTTCTATCGCATCATCGTCTTGATCAAATCCCAATAAACGCCCTTTGGCATTTAAGCTTTTTAAAATCGATCTGGAATGACCGCCAGCACCGAATGTCACATCGACATAGATACCGTCGGGTTTTATGTTTAAGCCCTGGATACATTCTTCGAGCATTACCGGCACATGGTACTCCATCAACCTTCGTTATGATTCCCCAGTGTAGGGTTACCAAAAATTTCGTCTGCAATCGAGGCGAAATCATCTGGCTCCTCACTTAAAATCTGCTCATACTTATCCTTGGCCCAAATTTCAATTTGCTCATGGTAAGCGAACAAGACTATTTCTTTGTCAATCCCGGCATACTCCGTCAGCGACTTCGGTAACAATATCCGATCAGCTGAATCCAGTGTCAAACTGGTGGCGCCTCTATAGAAATACCTTATAGCTTGCCTATTTCTAGTATTATAAATGTTGAGCTGGTTTATTTCTTTCGTCTTCTTTTCCCAAACGTCATTGGGATATAGCATTAAATGCTGTTCAAATCCTCGATTGATAGTAAAACCTAGATTTATTGAACTGCCGATTTGTCGAATCAAGCCAGAAGGAAGTCTTACTCTTCCTTTTGCATCTACCTTGCAATCGTACTCTCCGGTCAGTTGGTACATCAGTTGGTTTATTATCAATCAATCGATACTCAAATCTACTACAGTTTACCACTTTTTACCACTTTTTACCCCAAACCAGTATAAAAAACATATATAAAAACATCATTTGTTCTTGGTTATAAACAAATGAATTACGCATTACAATCTTTTTGATTACAATTCGCGTGTTTTATTTACTATTCTCGGGAATTCACCAGAAGTTGAACACTTTGGCTATTTCTAGGTTGGTAAAGTCATTTGGTTGAGTATGACTTCAATACAAATATACATATTATATATAATATTTATTTAATATGTAATGTAAATTATTTGGGTAGTATTGACGAAAGTCTAGTTGTAATAACCAGTCCATCCTCTCCATCTCATTTTTAAGACACCTATTATGGCTTCTTTAAAGATGGAAGTATTCATTTTGGAGGTTCCTAGCTGGCGATCAATAAAAGTGATGGGGACTTCTACTATTCTAAAAGCATTTTGATACACAGCAAATTTCATTTCAATTTGGAATGCGTACCCTACTAATTGGATTTTATCAAGATCGAGTTTTTCGAGAACTTCTCTTTTGTAGCAGATAAAACCTGCCGTTGGGTCTTTGACAGGCATCCAGGATAAAGTGCGGACGTAGATGGAGGCACCATATGACATAAGTATGCGATCCCAAGTCCAGTTACGAATGTCTCCACCTCTTACATATCGAGAACCAACAGCGACATCTGCTCCTTTTTCTCGGCACACATGAAGAAGGCGCGTTAAATCTTTAGGGTCGTGACTAAAGTCTGCATCCATTTCGAATATAAAATCATAACCCTCATTAATTCCATATTTAAAACCGGCAATATATGCCGTACCAAGCCCTAACTTTCCTTCCCTTTGGATCATATGGACTCGTGGTTCTTCTTTTTGAATATTTTTAACTACCTCAGCAGTACCATCTGGAGAGTTATCATCAACAATCAACACATCTATGATAGGATCTTGTTCTAATGCGGCAGCAATGATGTTTGCTACATTTTCAATTTCGTTATAGGTCGGTATGATTACTAATGCCTTTTCCAAGCTCGCTCAATGTAAGCCGTAAAAGTAACGAATGCTTGGAGTATTGATTGCTCCAAATTAGATTTATTGACGAAATCCTTCGTATAGCGGATTAATCCTAAGATTTAAAGGTAAAATTAGACCTATCACTTAAAATCTCGAAGGATCTCTTTCCAGCATCAATTTATATACAGCCTCAAAGACATCTTCTGGATTAGGTTTAGAGTAATAATCCCCATCAGAACCATATGGTGGTCTGTGATCTTTTGCCGTTATAGTAATTGGTTCGGAATCTAAATATTTAAAAGCACTATCTCTTTCTAAGATTTGCTGCATCATGTAGGCCGATGCCCCTCCAGGCACATCTTCATCCATAACTATTAGTGCATTGGTCTTTTCAACCGAGCTGGCGATTATGGACTCAAGGTCAAAAGGCAGCAAACTTTGCGCATCAATTAGTTCGACAGAAATACCCACATTTTTAAGAAGTTCTATTCCCTTTTCGGCAATTCTAACACAAGATCCATAGGTTACAAAAGTGACATCCCTACCCTCTTGTAGAATTTCTGGCACACCGATCGGAACTGTATACTCGCCCAAATTATCAGGCATTTTTTCTTTAAGCCGATATCCATTTAGGCACTCTATGACTAAGGCTGGATCCATGGATTGCAAAAGTGTATTATAAAAGCCTGCGGCTTGCACCATGTTTCTTGGTACGAGTATATGCATTCCTCTCAAAGAATGAATGAGCATACCCATCGGGGAACCCGCATGCCAAATGCCTTCTAATCTGTGCCCTCTTGTTCGAATGATCGCTGGAGCACACTGATTGTTATTACTTCTATAACGAAGAGTCGCTAAATCATCAGAAAGTGGTGAATGACCATATATTAAGTAATCTAAGTATTGAATTTCGGCAATAGGTCTTAATCCTCTCATGGCTAGACCTATGGCTTGCCCCATAATGGTCCATTCACGAATTCCTGTGTCGAAGACACGTTCAACTCCATGTTTATCTTGGAGACCTGCAAAGCCTTGATTAACATCACCGATGTAGCCCACATCCTCTCCAAAAGCTAAGATGTACGGATTGGTCTTTAATTTAGAATCAAAAAACTGATTTAAAATTTGATATCCATTAAGAGTTTCTGAATCATCGCTGTATTCCGGTTGAATAACGGGTATGTTTAGCGCCCCTTTATCAGTTTCGCTCACTAAATGACTATGATAATGTTTATCTGCTTTGGCGTAAGCCGAAGAAATCAAATTCTCCAATTGGTCATTTATCTGGCCTTCACTCAACAACAAAAATTTAAGGCGTCGAGCGAGTTGGATTATTTCCGAGGATACAGGAGCATTATTCATTCTAAAATCTGCGATCAATTCTTCTACTCCAGCCAAATCTTTATATTCTTCAAGCAATTGATTAAGCGTGTCTTTTTGACCATCCGATTGTTCCGAAAATTTTTGCCAAGCAAGATTTTTTCTATCCCTTACATAAACTTTTGCCTCCTCTCTATATTGGACAATCATATTTTCATCGATTATACCAGTTTCGAGCATCCAAGATTCCATTTTCACAATACAATCCATATCCAATTCCCATTGTAATCTCTCCTTGCTTTTATACCGTTCATGGGATCCTGAAGTAGAATGGCCCTGCGGCTGGGTTACTTCTTGGACATGAACTAATACGGGTATATGTTCCTCGCGACTTCGTTCGGTGGCTTTTTCGAAAACCGAACACAAAGCAGGATAGTCCCAAGCTTTGACAGTATATATATACATACCATTCCCCTCATCATCGATTAAAAAACCTTCCAGAGCTTTACTGATACTTCCTTTTGTCGTCTGATATTTAATGGGTACTGAAATCCCATATCCATCATCCCATACAGCCACTACCAAAGGCACTTTTGTCACACAGGCTGCATTTATAGTTTCCCAAAAAGCTCCTTCTGAAGTACTCGCATCACCAATAGTTACAAAACTTACCTCATTACCATTTTTAGAAAACTTATTCCTTTTTGGAACGACTTTATTGTTTCTATACGCTTTGGATGCCATCGCAAGACCTAAAGCTCTACCCATTTGTCCTGCCGTGCTTGAGATGTCACAAGAGATGTTATCAATCTTTTTATGATCTAACCAGTTGTCGTCCGAATCAATGGAAGGTGAACAAAAATGAGCATTCATTTGTCGACCACCTGTCCAAGGATCATTTTCGGCATCCGCGTACAGTTGGGCAAAATAATCTTCTACGGAGCAAAGTCCTTTAGCCATCATGAAAGTTTGATCTCGGTAATAGCCAGATCTCCAATCTCCCTTTTTAAAGGCTCGAGCCATAGCTACCTGAGGTAATTCTTTACCATCTCCGAGGATACCAAACTTGGCTTTACCTGTGAGCACTTCCTTCCGACCGAGTATACTAACTTCTCGGCTAACAAGGCAAATCCAATAATCATATAAAACATTCGAAATATACTCTCCTTCCTTCCCTTTGATGGATGGCGATTTAAGAGCTGTTGGTGTGTCAATCATAACTCTGGTTAGGTAGTACAAATATACGATTAAGGAGAGATGAATTAAAGTGGAATTTCAAGACACTAAATGTCTTGTTAACACAAAGACCGAAATCATTAACCTTACATTAACAACAAAGCTACGCCCTTGATTATATCTTTGTTTCAGCGTAAGTCACATGTAAAAATTGTACATTTGTGATTCGACTAGGACCATGGCATTGCGACTTTCGTCAAAATGCTACGTCTACATAACAAACAATTAGATTAGAATAAATTAGATACCATGAAAAAATTCTTTTGTCTGAGCTTATTTCTTTTTGCTTTAAGCTTTGGAGTTATGGCTCAAGAAGAAACACCAACAGAAGCGCCTGTTGATGGACCAAAAATGACATTTGAGTCTATGACTTTAGATTTTGGGACCATCGAATACAAAGGAGATCCCTTTAGAACTTTGAAATTTACAAACACAGGAACTGAACCTTTAGTTATTAAAAGCGCAAGAGGATCTTGTGGTTGTACGACACCGGATTGGCCAAAAGAACCAATCGAGCCAGGGGCGAGTTCTGAGATCAAAGTACGATACGCTACTGAACGTGTGGGTAACATTAACAAAACGGTTAAAATTACCACTAACGAAAAGTCAGAAAATACACACGTAATTAAGGTTGTAGGAAAAATCCTACCTCAAGAAAAAGAAGAAAGTGTACCTGCTGGAACGCCAAGTATAATTGGTGGAGGTAAGTAAACCAAAAGATATATTTTAACTTCGAGCCTCGTGGTGAACATACCACGAGGCTTTTTTGTTTTTTGCTTTAAATTAAATAGTATGATAGCCCTTCTTTCTCCAGCTAAATCCATGGATATGACACGAGATCTTATTGGAGAAACCACCCAAGTGAGGTTTCAAGATCAAAGTGAAAAATTGGTAAATAAGTTAAAAAAGCAAAAATTAAATGGCCTTAAAAATCTATTTAGCGTCTCAGAGAAAATTGCGGCGTTAAATGTGGACAGATACAATCATTTCTCAGAAGAATATAATGAATCAAACAGTCGTCAGGCTATACTTGCTTTTGATGGCGACGTATATAAAGGATTAAATGCCGTTGATTTTAATAAAACCGAATTAAAACGGGCACAGAAATCCATACGAATTCTTTCCGGATTATATGGTTTAATCAGACCATTGGATTTAATCCAAGCGTATAGACTTGAGATGGGTACTAAACTCAAAATTGGACGAAAAAATAATCTTTATGAGTTTTGGGATAACAGCATCACTGATCTTTTAAATCAAGATTTAATAGACAACAAATCAGATACCATTATAAATCTCGCTTCTAAAGAATATTTTAAAGCCATAAAAACCAAAAACTTAAATGCTCGGGTTCTAGAAGTTAATTTCAAAGAGTACAAAGGAGATCAATTGAAATTCATATCTTTTAATGCTAAAAAAGCTCGAGGACTTATGGCTAGATATATGGTCAAAGAAAACATTAAAAAAGTCGAGGATTTAAAAGGATTCAACCTTGAGCAATACAGTTTTAGTCCTGAACACTCCTCAGATAATCAATGGATTTTTGTTAGATGAAAATTTTAAAGTTTCTACTCGTATTTGGGATTACATGTGTCCTAGGATATTTTCTTGATCATAAAATTCCAGTTGGAGAGAAACCCATTCCACCTTTAGGAAAACTTCTTAACCCTTACCATGGATTATATCTAAACGGTGAAGGAAAATCATTCGAAGATTTAAACTTAAAACTAAATGGTTTAAACTCCGATGTTCGAATCGTTTATGATGACCGGAAAGTACCTCATATCTATGCGGATAATCTGGATGATGCGCTCTTTGCGCAAGGTTATGCTATAGCCGCAGATCGTTTGTTTCAAATGGACTTTAGCACTAAAGCTGTAGAAGGACGTCTCTCTGAAATCCTTGGAAAACGGATGCTTGACTTTGATAAAGAAAAGAGAAGATTTGGAATGGCATTCGCGGCGCGAAATGCTGTTGAAGGCTGGAAAAAACATAAAGAAGAGTACAAGTTAGTTGAGAAATATGTCGAAGGTATTAATGCATATATTTCTAGTTTAAAACCAGATGATTATCCTGTCGAACATAAACTATTGGGTATTGGACCGGATGCTTGGACCGTTTATCGTTCTGCTTTATTTTTTAAATCCATGGCGGAAGTACTTTGTAGCAATGAAGATGATGTCCTTGAAACAAATAGTCTTAAATATTTTGGACAGGAACAATTTGAATTTCTATATCCCGAGATAAATGAAAAGGAATCCCCTATTATACCTAAGGCTACCACCTGGGATTTTGAACCCTTAACCATTCACGAAAGTGAAAAAAACAATGAACTATCATTCTATGAGGATCATCGAGAATCAAGACCTCCAGCGGGCGTTGGGAGCAATAATTGGGCAGTAGATGGATCGCGTACAAAGTCAGGTAAACCTATTTTATGTAACGATCCTCACCTAAGCCTTACACTTCCATCTATTTGGTATGAAGTCCATATTCACACTCCTAAATTTAATGCCTATGGGGTCACGTTACCGGGAATGCCAGGTATTATGATAGGATTTAATGAAAATATTGCTTGGGGAGAAACCAATGTGGGTCATGATGTTTTGGACTGGATAAAAGTAAAATGGACAGATGCAACTCGTACAAAATATATAGTTGATGATATAGTAAAAGAAGCCATTCTTAAAGTCGAAGAAATTAAAACTCGAGAGGGAGATGTGATTAAAGACACCATCAGATATACAGATTGGGGCCCAATATATAAAGAGGATAAATCTGGAGATTATAAAGATTTAGCTATGCGATGGTTGGCTCATGATTCTTCGGACAAGCCTGATTTTATGACTTTCGTCAATGTAATGCAATGCCAAAATTATGATGAGTTTGTAGAAGGCATTAAGGTTTTTGACACACCTGCTCAGAACTTTATTTTTGCTTCCCGTGAAGGCGATGTCGCTCTTCATGTGAATGGTAAATTACCCGCTAAAGAAGAAAATGACGGAAGATTTATAAAAGACGGATCGCAATCTGACGCTGGTTGGGAACAGTTTATTCCTCGAGAACAAAACCCACATGTTAAGAATCCACCAAGAGGCTTTGTATCTAGTGCAAATCAAAGATCAGCAGATACGGACTATCCATATTATTATACAGGTGGTTTTGAAGATTATCGAGGAAGAAGTGTGAACAACAACCTGTCTGATATGGAATCGGTGAAAGTAGAGGATATGATGAAATTGCAATGGAACTCCCACAATATCATGGCCTCAGAAATATTACCATTGATGCTTGATAGTTTAGATGACGGCTTAAAAAAGAAGAATCCTGAACTTATCAAAGCCCTATCTAATTGGGACCATAATTATTTTAAAGATTCAGAGGCAGCTACAATTTTCGAAATTTGGTATCGCCATTTTTACAGAGAAAGTTGGGATGAGATATTTACACAATGGGATAAAGTAAAATTGAAAAAACCAGAATCGTGGCGCTTTATTGAAATAGCTTCAAATTATCCTAATCACGCTTTTTTTGATAGACTAGAAACAAAAGATAGGAAGGAAAACATGACCGACGTTCTTAACTATTCTTTTGAAAAGATGCTTTCTGAATTAGACAAGATAAGAGACAAAAAGGGGTCACTTGAATGGGGTGATTATCGACCATTAAACATTAACCATCATTTAGAAATACCTGCTTTCTCTGCGACTGGGATTAAAACAGATGGGCATCACAGTGCTATTAATGCCACCAATTGGGGATTTGGACCTTCATGGAGAATGATTGTGTCTCTCGACGATCAGGTGGAGGCTTGGGGAGTTTTTCCTGGCGGACAATCTGGCAATCCATCTAGTCCATACTATCGCAACTCAGTCGACAAATGGTCCAAAGGTGAATATCACAAACTTAATTTTTCTGGTAATCCACAAGATCTACCCAATAAATTGTACGAAATCCAACTGACTCATGATTAAGAATAGCTATATACTTTTTGTGCTCGTACTTGTCCTCACAGCGATTGCTCAGTCCTTTACGATTTGGTGGAGTATTATTCCTGTCTGTTTTGCCTTAGGTTTTATTAGCGAATTAAAAGGGTTAAAACACTTTTATATCGGTTTCTTGGCTTTGTTTTTACAATGGGCAATAATGACTTTATGGGTAAATCAAAATCATGGTGGGACCATGGATGATTTGCTCGGTCAGTTGTTTGGTGGAATCCCTGGAATCGGTGTCATTTTAGCGGGCTCCTTTTTGGCGGGCATGTTAGGTGGATTAAGTGTATTGAGCGGACACTTTGGTCGACAAATTCTAAACTAACTATCCGCTGAGCTACATCAGATTACTTATTAGACTTTTATTTTTGCTGAATGAGAATTGCAATTATAAGTCTACTTATCCTATTCAGTGCTTCATCGAATGCGCAAGAGTTTGAAAAAGGGTTTCAAAAACTATTGGAAAGATATGTCCAAGACGGTGCCGTTAATTATGCTGAATTATCAGCTGACAAAGCCACAATTGCACAATTAAATGCTCAATTAATCGATTCGGAAAGCTCTATTTCCGAGAATCGCACAGCATTTATGATCAATGCATATAACTATATCGTTATTGCCGAAATCGCAAAGAATTATCCAGTAAATTCAGTTAAACAGATAAAAGGCTTTTTTACTGACAAGCACCAGATTGGAAATGAGTTTCTTAGCTTGGATGAAATAGAAAATCAACTTCGACAATTAAATGATCCGCGAATACATTTTGTTTTAGTATGTGGAGCTCGAAGTTGTCCTTTGCTGTCTGATCAAGTTTATACGAATCTCGAATTGGAAGAACAATTGGATGCAGAAACTAAGCGTAGTTTAAATTCCTCTCTTATCTTAGAAAAAGAAGACAAAGAACTACGCATTTCTCAGATCTTCAAATGGTTCAAGTCCGATTTTAAGGACGGACCTCAAAAATTTATTTCTGACTTTATAGATATAAATACAGAGGCAGAGACTAGTTATTTATCTTACGACTGGTCCCTTAATGAAAACACAAGACAATCTAATTTTAGTACAGATAGATACTTTGCATCTCGGCTGTACTCTAAGGGTCAATACGAAATTAATTTCTTTAATAATTATTACACTCAGGTTGATGAGGACAATAACGGTGAGCAATCTAGCCGATATGATTTTTTGAATTCATGGCTACAGTGGACATATGGGTGGAATGATCGATTGAACTTAGGATTTGATTTGCGTTTTAGATCCGTGTACCAAAATATTTTAGATCCAAAATTAAACTTCAATGCTTTGTCTTGGCAAAATAGTGGGTCGCGTTTTGAGAATGGTGATTTTACGGGTTATAATCGCATTGGTTTAACATCCATTGGCCTTAGAGCCAAATATCATCCTTTTAAATCGTCTAAAGGTTTTACTGGACAAACTGGATTAATAATTCCATTACTTTTCAGCGAAAATGATCGACCATTTTTAGATTGGACTGGACCTAGTATTCAGCAACAACTATTTTATGATCGGGAAATTGGGGATAATTACTCCCTTTTTATGGAATTCAATTTACTGCTCGAAAATATCAATGGAGCTTTATTTGCAAGGAAAGATGGATTTAACCAATTTAGTTATGGTATCACCAGTATTTTTAGCTATTTCCCAGATTCAAAATGGACTGTTTATGGTTTGTATGGCGCTACCCCGCAGGTATATTTCCAAACCAGTAATGGCATTCAGGATAAATCCTTTGGTGCTTTTTATCAAGCTGGCATGGGGGTAAAATACTTTGTCACAAAGTCCATCC
>JAHDBE010000071.1 GCA_020630555.1 Saprospiraceae bacterium | reverse complement strand
TCTAAAGACATTATCGAGAAGTACCGAAATCATGAAAAGGTCGAAATCATCTATCAAAAAAACAAAGGACTAAACGTTACCAACAATATAGCTTTACGTGCGTCTCGAGGAAAGTACATCATTCGATTAGATGCGGATGACTACTTACTAGAAGATGCTTTAAAACATCTTTCTGACAGACTAGATTCTGATGACGAATTAGGTTTAGTTTTTCCTGATTATTTCCATGTAACTAAAGACGGAGCCAAAATTGAACGAATCACACGACATGATTTTAGTGAGGATGTGTCTCTATATGACCAAGCCGCTCATGGTGCCTGTACCATGATCCGTGTGAAATTCTTAAAAGCACTTGGCGGATATAATGAGTCTTATAATTGTCAAGATGGATACGAACTATGGGTTAAATTTATCAGACGTCACAAGGTTGAAAATTTAAACGAAGCACTTTTTGCGTATCGACAACACGGTTCGAATTTGACCACTAACGAACAAAGAATTCTCAGCACGCGCGCAAAGATTAATGCTGACTTTATAGAAGATTTCAAAATAGACAATGAATGCTTGATTGTTATTCCGGTAAGGTCAAGTACAGACGCTTATCTTAAGTTAAAGATCAATAATGAATCCTTATTAAATCTCAAAATCAGGCAAGCACTTGACACAGAATCAGCACGTAAAGTCATTGTTTCTTGTCCTCATGAGAAGCTAGTCGATCAGATAGATCACAAATTTATTTCGAATCCGAAATTTGAATTTCACTTGAGATCTGCAGATTCATCTCGGCTTAATACGAGTCTGGATAGTACCTTGCAAGAAATACTCCAGTCGATTAATTTAAAGAATCCTCTCCAGGCTGCTTTATTTCTGGACATACGATTTCCTTTGACACAATCACATACTATACAAGATGCCGTTAATACTTTATTTCTATTTAAGGCAGATTCTGTTATATCTGTTAGAGCAGAAAACAATTTGTTTTTTCAGCACGACGGATCAGGTATGAAAGCCATTTTAAACCAGGATCACTTTACCAAACTTGAACGTGAGGCCATATATAGAAATATTGGTGCAATAAGCGCTGTCAAGTTAGATGCATTTAAAAAATACAAAGCCATTTTATGTGGAAAGGTTGGGCATATTAGCTTAGACAAATCGAGCGCCTATAAAATTGAGAATCCTACAGATTTAAGTATCGTTGAGCATATTTTATCTTTGGCCTAACTTAAACTCTTATGGGCAGTTGGTTAGAAACACAGATTTCCAATTTCAATAAAGTAAGTCAGAGCTTTGCGACTACTTTAAAGATCGTATTAAGATCTAAATGGGTTGGTAAAACACCACAAGCTAATTCAAGAGATCTTTTCATACTTGCAAACGGTCCTAGTCTAAATAAAAGTCTTCAAGATCATGGAGAAGCTCTGTTAGGGAAGGACATTTTATGTGTTAATAAGTTTCCAGACACAGAGTTTTACGAAAAATATAAACCAAAATATTTCTTGTTCCTCTCAAAAGAATACTTTAAACCTGGACATATTCAAAAAAACATAGAAAACCGTAAAAGCATTGTTGATTCATTCATTGAGAAAACAAATTGGCCTTGTTTACTCATCTGTCCTGCATCAGCAAAATCAAACCAAGAATTCTTAAATCAGTTTTCAAAAAACAATTCGATAGCCATCCATTTTTTTAACGATACTCCTGTCGAAGGATTACAATGTACAAACGCGATTTTCATGCGCAAAAATATGGGGATGCCTAGACCTCACAATGTGGTCATTCCCTCTTTAGTACATGGCATCAACGCAGGCTATAAAAACCTTTATTTACTCGGCGCCGATCACTCTTGGTTATCTCAGATCAGTGTAGATCAACAAAATAATGCACTTATAAATCAGAAGCACTTTTACGACGAGGATAGTTCTAAATCAGAGCACATGTATACAAATGGCATTAAACCTAAAAGGCTTCATGAGATTTTAGAAAAGTTTGTTCACAGTTTTAGATCGTACTTTGTCATTGAGGCTTACGCCAAAAAAAATAATGTCAATATTTATAATTGCACACCTACTTCCTTTATTGATGCCTTTCGGCGAAAAGATTTAAACAATGTCTAAACCCCGAATCTCTGTAGTCGTTTGCACGTACAACCGTGTCAAATTTATCGAGGCATGTCTAGAGCATTTAAATAACCAGTCTTTGCCCAAAGATCAGTACGAGGTTATTTTAGTCAATAATAATTGTACAGATGGTACTGGTGATGTTGTAAATACTTTCATTGAAAAACACCCTAAACTAAACATTCGACACGTCCTTGAAACAAATCAGGGGCTTTCGTTTGCTCGAAACAGAGGTATATCTGAGGCAAATTCTGACATCGTATTTTATATTGACGATGATGGGGAAGCCACCTATGATCTGTTAGAAAAGATCGCCATTTATTTTGAAGAAAACCCTGATGTGGTTGGAGCTGGCGGCAAGGTCATTCCTAAATATGAAACGGAACGGCCCAAATGGCTCACTTATCACCTTCGAATGATGGTCACTGAAATCGACTATGGTGATCAAAGTTTTAAGTGCTTTGGAAAACGCTATCCTCCGGGATGCAACATGACCTATCGCAAGACCATTTTAGAGAAAGTCGGCGGATTCAATGAGGCTTTAAAATGGCGAGTAGATGACAAATATATTTTTCACGAAGTGAGTAAGGTCTCTGATGAAATTTATTACGTACCTGATTGGCGTGTAGATCATAATATTGATGCCCATCGTGTTACTGATGAAAACTTTGATAAGTTAAGTAGACTATTAGGACAGGAGGAGCGGATTCGAATTAAATCTGTAAATCCTTCAGCTTATCCCATTAAGGTTTTAGAGTATGGTTTAAAATATTTCGCGACTTATGTCATGGCATTAAAACATATAGTTGGAGGAAGAGCAATTGTTGGAAGATATCTTATTCGATTTAGAAAACTGGCTTTAAAGGGTTTATTAGGACATTAGTGTTTGATCAACCGATCCACTTTAATTCGCAGATTATTTTGATCTATGATTTCGAACAAATACACTCCTGAAGTCAATTCGGACATATTCAAGTGACTCTTCAAAATTCCTCGTTTTACAATTTTCCCTTTAAAATCATAGATACGAAAATGAGATCCAGTTAAATAGTTATCAAAATTCACTAATAATACTTTATCAAATGGATTTGGAAAAATCCGAACTCTTTCGATTACAGTTTCAGGATCATTTAAGTCGGAAAGTGTAGACTCATTACAAAGTAAAATTATTTCTTCCTCTGTTAATGCACGATTGTAAATTCGGACTTGGTCGATTAACCCCTCAAAAAACCTATAATCCCCATTTCCTCCTTGAAACCAATTGCCAATGGTGAGAGGATCTGAACAAGATAAATTAGGATTACTGCAGTCCACATTAAGGGTTGATAACAATCGACAACCTGCCCAAATTTGGAATACATTATTATTGATGATCCCAAGAACATGATGCCAATTGCCATCTGACAAATTAACATCACCGATACACTGATAAAATTCATTACAATTCAATCTTCCCCCAATGATCGGCCTTCCTTGATCAATTGCTAAAAAATACCCTCTGTCCTCCTGCCATTTATACTTAGAAATCACAAATTGTCTTTCATCGCTATCCGTCTTAACCCATGCGCTTAAGCAAACTTCCCGATCAATGCCTCTATTGGAAGGTCCTAAATCTACATATGCATTTGTTCCATTAAATGAGCCACAAGAATTGACTTCCTGATTGATTCCCGGGGCAAATTCTACGTTTAAATTATTACCATGAATTTGATTCTGACTCAAGTCAATTACAGATCCATCTAAATCGTAACGCCCCTGTAATCCTAAATTTAAATCTTGGGCATTAATAGCTGATGTCAAAATTATTGACATAAAACATATTATTACAAAAGATAACAGATTGTGCACTATGAAGAAACGTTTTTCTTAAATGATTTATATAAACCAAATATGGTTAACCCAATCAGAATTAAAGAAGCAATAAGGCTAATAATCTCTCCCGTGTAATACGAACTGGGTTTAAACTCAAAAATTATTTCATGTGATCCTGCAGGAATTTTCAACCCCCTTAAGGCATAATTCACTCTTATGTGATCGACTGGACTTCCGTCAATATAGGCCTGCCATCCTTTATCTGGACCGTACCACATTTCGGAGAACACAGCCAATTGATCCCTCCCTGAGTTAGATCGATAACTTAATTTGTCCGGAGCATATTCTGTCAATTCAATCCTCCCCTCTTTTTGTAAATCAAGTCCATTTACATAAGAAGAAAATTCTTTATGCACAATAGCTTCTCCTGCAGGGTCAAATTGTTCCAGAGCTTGAATCTCTTCATTGGCTGAATTGACAATTCTGAAGCTATTTACGAACCAAGCATTTCCCAAAGCCGCTGGATTCATTTGAGCAACAGCTTGATTGTCTGCTCCAGGAATTATATAGTACCTCGTATTCAACATATTCAATACCTTTTGATTACCCTTTTGAATATGTAAATCGATTAAATCTTGGATACGCTGTAATTTAGCAGCATGCATACCACCAATCGTTTTATGATGGTATGAAGAACTACTTGACATGTAACTGCTAATCGTTAAATCATGTACTCTGTAATAAGGATTAGGATCTGCCAGAATTTGTTTGTCTACCGGCCTCAATTCAAAATTAGAATCGTATGATCTTTCACTAATAAAATCGCTCGAATCGATATAACGCAAATTTGTACCGATTAAATCGTATAAGCACAGGACACCAATTACACCGATTACAGCAAGAGATTTTAGTTTTCCTTTAATATTTAAATAAATGCTTGCCGCAGCGATGAGAATCAAAAACATAGATCGAAAGGCACTTGACCTCATCATTGAAGCTCGATCCTCAATCAAAGCATCCATATTAAACGTGCCTTGATAACGTGCATCGCCACTTGAAGTCATATCAAATAAACTCGGACCTAAAAGAGCAATTAATCCTGTAATCGCAACCATTGATCCAGTCGCTATATATAACTTTTTTAGATCCGGCTTGTCACTGGTTAAATACTTATGTAATCCATAAATCCCAAGTAAAGGAATTATCATGGCCGTCACACTTAGCACCGAATTAGGCGTTCTGAATTTATTATAAAATGGAAAGTAATCGAAAAACAACCTATTGAACCATTCTATATTACTTCCCATGGACCACATGAAGGTTAGTATAGTGGCAGCTAATCCCCACCATTTCAAGGCCCCCTTAAGTGTAATAAGGCTAAGTACAAATAAGAAAAATACTATAGCCCCAAAATATATTGGCCCACTTGTAGATGGTAATGACCCCCAATACAAGGGCATCTTTTCACCAGGCCTAACATTCAGTCCTTTCCTTCTAAGGTCTTTTATAAGCTTGGATGACTTAGAGGTTTTCTCACCAGAACTTCCACCTACGACTAAAGGTATGAATGAGGCTAACAGATCTTCTGTCCCATTACTCCAATTCATAGCATATTCAAAAGACAATCCTTCCGACGAACTCGAACTAAAACCATCTGTTTTTTCTAGGATTGGTTGACCTCTCATTGTATCCTCTCCATATTCATATGTCGTCCATAATTTGGAAGCTGTACACCCGGCTCCTAATAAGATTCCTCCGAATAATATACCCGCAGAAATCATAATGTGTTTGGTGTCCTTTTCTTTAAGGAATTGATACCAAGTCATTAAACATAGAATCCCAATCAAGATGCCTAAATAATAGGTCATCTGAAAGTGATTAAAGGTCATATTTAAGGCAAAACCGATTCCAAAAATAGCTGCTCCTAGAATATATTTTTTTCGAAATACAAACAAAACTCCTGCAAGTATAAGGGGGCTCACCATAATTGTCATGAGCTTAGTCACATGTCCAGCCTCATATAATACCACATTATTCGTAGTAAAACTAAAGCAGAATGCACCTACTAAGGATAGCCATGAACTCACGCCCATAGAGACCAAAAGAATGTAAAAACATATGAATCCCATAATAAAGAATCCTGCAGGTCTATCGAATCCTAAAAACAACAGATTCTTAATATGTACAATAAGATTGTTAGACTGCTTTGAAGCTATCTGGTAAGTCGGCATACCTCCAAACATGGAGTTTGTCCAAAGGGGTCTTCGTCCATGCTCTTCTTCGTAACTTAATACCTCTTGTGCCATTCCCTGATAGGTCAGGTAATCACCCTGAGGTATCTTTTTTCCACTTAATTGTGGATGGAAGTAGGCAATCGAGATAATGACACCTAAACTTACGGCAATGATATGAGGAACAGCAGATTTAAGGAAAGCAGTCATAATTTTCAGTTTACTTCTTTCATATAAAAGAAATTCATATACAAAACTAAAAAATATTAGCGCTACACCTTTCGCGAAAGCGGAAACTTATTCCTTATATATCTTAACCACGCGCTCACCTGGCTTGACATAGCCCCTATACATTCCTTCCGAATTAAAAGGCATAGCTACATTTCCAAACTTATCAAGAATTATGGCACCACCCGATCCGTCTACTTTTACTAGTTTATCCATTATGACTTTTTCGCCAGCCTCAGTGACAGACAGATCCGTATACTCTAAGATGGCTGAAATATCATGAGCCACGGCCCATCGTATAAAATATTCCCCATGTCCAGTACATGAAACGCCACAGGTCGCATTATTAGCATAGGTTCCAGCACCTATCACTGGCGAATCCCCTATTCTGCCATATTTTTTGTTAGTCATGCCTCCCGTAGACGTACCAGCTACGATATCTCCATTTTCATCCAAGGCCACAGCGCCTACAGTCCCAAACTTATAATCTTCATCAACCACTCGAAAACCTAGATCTTTTTCTTTTATTCGCCGAAGTGCATCATATCGCTTTTCTGTGTAAAAGTATTTTGAGTCAACGATTTCTAATCCTTGCTGGTTTGAAAACTCATCGGCACCTGTTCCGGATAACATCACATGCTCTGAATTTTCCATCACCGCTCTCGCCGCCATTATCGGATTTTTAACCGTCGAAACTCCGGCCACAGCTCCTGCATTAAGATCACTTCCTCTCATAATAGAGGCGTCTAAAGAATTGGTCTCATCATGTGTAAAAACGGCGCCTTTACCTGCATTAAAAAGTGGATTATTTTCTAGGATCTTTATTGTTTGAACAACAGCATCCATACTTGAGCCACCATTCTTCAGAATACCTTCTCCTACATCGAGTGCTTTGTGAAGTGCGTCTAGATATTGACGCTCTTTTTCAGGCGTCATATTGTTTCTAGTAATCGTTCCGGCTCCTCCATGAATAACGAGAGCATAATCAGCGGGAATCGTTTGATTAGAATTCTCGCTCGGTGTATTTGTATTTTTTGGTTCACATGCTATATATCCAAGACTGATAAGAATATAGATGATGAATTTTTTCATATTCGTATTTATTAAATCTGAATGGTACTCCTTATTGCCTTAAGTTGAGCTTTCTGATCTAGATTTAGTCTATTTCTTCTCCATTGCCATGGAATGGTATGTAGCCATTCCCTGTAAAGAAAAAACCAAAGACCTAAAAAGGGAGTGATCAAAAGGATAAACAAAAGTTTTGCGTTTATAAAAAGGAATATAATAATCAGAATAGTATAGTATAGGGGAAACCAGATGGAGCACCCCACAAACAAAATCGGTGCATAATAAATCTTCTTAGGAGCAGCTTTTTTGGCGACAGCCAAATTTATCATACCAGGAATAAGGTGAAATAAATAGCCAAGAAGCGCTGGCACAGCACCAACAACAAGCACTAAAAACTGCTGAATGAAATTCAAGTCCTTATTGTAATATGCCGGCAAAACATTCCATTTTTTCTTTAACGCTTTTAGATTTAAAAGTTGAGTTTTTAAACTCTCCTTTTCTGTCTCATTCATGGCATTCAGAGTGTCACTGAATGATTTTTCCATGATCAATTTTTTCTCGGATTTATCCCATAGGGGAAATCTTGAATCTGGGTTCTCCTCGCGCAATAGACTCAGTCCTTCATCTAACAAACGAAAATCTTCCGTATTATCGACAGCCACCATGTTTGCCTTCATTCTTTCTGAGAGATCATAATACAAATCCTTTACCCCCTGATTTAGATTAGTTTCAAATCTTTCGATGTAATCTGCTATTCGTATAGGCTCGCCAATTCGAGTAAAAACATCAGACCTCATACTTGATTGTTTGGAAAAAGTAATTCCAATGGGAACAATGTGTACATCGAGTCCGTCCTCCCATGCATTATAAGCCATTCGAGCGAGCCCTTTTTTTAATGGCCTTAAATATTTCATGTCTTCGGTACTTCCTTCTGAAAAAATCATTATGGCTTTATTTAGAGCCAACATTTTGTTTACGTATCGAAAAGAGGATTTATTCTTCTCCATATTATTACGACCATCTTTTTGACGGAATATGGGAATCTCATTAGTTTGTTCTAGAAACCATCTTAAAGGTTGCTTAGCAAATAAATCGCCACGAACTAAAAAATAAAAAGGCCGTTTAGATATGCAGGCAAGAATGCAGGGTTCAATAAACCCTCCGGGATGATTACAAGCTAAAAAGACAGGCTTGTCCTTTGGAATATTCTCAAATCCAGAATATTCAATTTTGCGATAAAAATATTTAAATATTGTAGAGGCCACTATCCTCAAAAACGCATATACCATGTGGATTCTCTAATTTCAGTTCGTCACCCAAAGATAAAAGCGTTAATTTGTTTTTTGCCTATGAGTACGAAACATCTTATAGTGATTGCTGGCCCTACAGCCGTTGGGAAAACAGAAATCTGTATAAAATTGGCGCAACATCTGGATTGTCCAATTTTATCAGCAGACAGTCGTCAATTTTACCAAGAGATGACCGTCGGTACGGCCAAACCCAGTTTAGAGGAATTAAATCAGGCGAAACATCTTTTTATTAATACGGCATCTGTTCAAAACCCTGTTAGCGCCGGTGCCTTTGAACATCTAGCTCTAACAGCTCTAGAAGAAATTTTTAAACACAAAAGAATCGCCATTCTTACCGGGGGATCGGGACTATTTTTGGAGGCCGTTTACAAGGGGTTTGATCAATTTCCATCCATTTCACAAAGGGTTAAAAATCAAGTTGAAAAAATCTACGAAGCGGAAGGCCTAAAAGGACTGAATGATATTCTAAAAGAAAAAGATCCAGAATATTACGAATCTGTGGATAAGGAAAATTCTAGACGACTTATGAGAGCTCTGGAGGTATGTTTGGAATCTGGCCAGCCATACACCTCATTTTTAAACTCCTCTCGAATCCCCCGTACCTTTAAGGTACATAAGATCTTCTTAGCGAGGGATCGTAAAGAACTGTATAGTAGAATCAACTCTCGAGTAGACCAAATGATCGTAAATGGTTTAGTACAGGAAGTAAAATCCTTGATGCCTTTCAAACATTTAAAAGCATTACAGACTGTAGGCTACCAAGAATTATTTCCGTTTTTAAAATCGAAGGAAAACCTAGATAGGTGTATCGAGCTAATTAAAAGAAATTCAAGATCCGATTCAAAAAAACCAAAAATGGGGAAATTCAGGAAAACGCGGAAATTGGGCCAAACGCGGAAAAGCAGCCAAAGAAAATGAACATAATTTCTTTTAAACAACTGATCAAAGCGGAAATGAACTTAAAAGGAGAAAGCGAAGGAGGACAAGTCAAAAGTGTCGAAACCGGAAGTTCATTTGAAAAGGGTTCCAATAAGGAAGAAACCGGAAGAGAAGCGGAACCGGGCGAAAAGGTTCAAGAAGAGGCGAAGAAAGAAGGAGTAGAAATGAGGAGAAAAGGGGCAAACGAGGGCAAAAGGGGAAAGACCGGAAATCGGGAGCCGGAAATGAGGAAAGAAGAAAACTCGGAGGAAGTGGGGAAAAAAGAAGAAGCGAAGTGGAAAGAAGAGGAAATGGAACTCGCGGAAATGGAAAATGAGGGAAAGAGTCGAGAAGGGAAATTCGAGGAAAAAGAACAAGAAAACAAGGAAAAGGAACTCGGGAAGAAACCAGAAAAAGAAGGAGAAATCAAAAATGAAAAAATAGAAGAAGTGGAAAAGAAGTCAAACAAAAGTGAAAATGATAAAAAAGTCAAAACGGGGGAAAATAGAGAAAATGAAAACAAACCAAACAAAGTCGACCAAGAATCTGCAAATAACAATTTCCAAATTATCGATTTAATCGGAACTTCACCAAAAATTTCTTCTGAAAAAAAAACGACTACAATTAATTTAACAAATAATAACAAAACGAGCCATTTTATTTCAAATAAACGAAGAAACATTTTCGGCCATAAACCAAAAATCCGAAAAATGCAACGAAAACGCAATTTTATGTTAAGAAAAAACTTATTTTCCAGTCAAAATAAAAACGTCGAAGGAAGGTTCAATCGCCCCAAAATTCGACGCAAACAAAACCTGAACTCAAAAATGAACTCAAATCTCAAATCAAATTCGAAAATGCTCGTTTATTCCGCATTTTCCAACAAAGGCAGAGGAAACACGCTTTCTAGTTTCGATAATTCTGCAAAGAAAATAACTTCGCACGCTGAAAGTCACAGTTACCACATTTCCGAAAATACTTCTCAAAAAAGTGTCCCCTCGATTTCTCTGGTTGGAAAAGAGTTTGCGCAAGGGAATTTGAAAAACGGGGAATTGATGAGCGATATCGAATCTCACGAGTCGTTCAGTGTCCGCGGAAAAGGTTTCAGGAAAATCCGAGGGATGCCTTCTCCCGAAAAAGTCAGCGCGGAAGAGCCGAGAACCCCAAAACCGGTTTTGAGGTTCAATCGACCGCGTGTGGCGGCCAATTTGGGCGTTTCTCCGCAAATTATCGAAACTGTGAATGCGGAACCGACGAACATTCCCGAACTTGTAATCCCAGAAAACGAGGAAGAATTTCGCTTGCCTGAAAGTATTTTGCAACCGTTCAAATCGAGTTACAATGTCGATGACCACAAAAACACAGTTTCTATTGCTAAAAGACTAAAAAAAAAAGGGTCCAATCCGTTCCGATTTCGAGAGGTAAGAGGACTTTTTGGGGGCTTCAGTCACAAAGACAATCGCCGCTTCCCTCAAGCCAAACGATTTCTACTGAAAAGTTTGCGACTGCTTCAACGGAAACAAAACCGCCAATTTATGAGCTGCGGCGCCAGGAGCGTTTGTATCGATTTAATGGGCGACACGCAGTCATTTTCCGAAGTCAAAGGCTTCATGAGGAGACCCAAAACCTCCAATTTAATCCCGGGGACAGTTTATGATTTGTTGGGCGATGGGCGGGCGAAAGAAGTGATGAGTTGTTTGGATGACGGAGGCAGACGCTGGAACCGCGGTCGATTGGGAAATGCGCAGTCGAAGTTTATGATCAGTTTGGAAGGGGCGTCGGTGCTCGGGTCGGTCAAGAAGTCGGATCGGACCAAGGATGATTTTGCACTCGGCAAACGAGAACATTTGAGCTTAATTGAAGAGGTCAAGCACGAAGATGAGCTGGAAAGGGCCAAAATGGCGAAAGTTGAGTTGGGGTCGTTTAAAGTGGAAGAAAGACAGAACATGTCCGATCCGAAAATTAAGACTCCGGCAATGCAAATGAACTTCTACTCGGACTCGAAAAATGACCTGAAAAGGGCCAAATTACAAGCCAAAAATCTCCAAAATTCGGTTATGAACATCGACATGGCCAATATCAACTCGCCCGTGAGGAAACTTCCGAAAGGCTTTTCGAGCAATTTAGACAAAAAAGTATTCGAAGGCGGTGGCAGCTTTTACCAGAAAAGATCGTCACAAAACTCGAAAAATCTGGACATGTCCATTTAATTTAATTTGCATAAACTGGAACCAACCAAAAGATTCATGAGCTT
>JAHDBE010000070.1 GCA_020630555.1 Saprospiraceae bacterium | reverse complement strand
TAATTTGAATAGTTCATAAATACGATAATGTCTGATACTTCATTGATTCATCGTAGCCATTTTGATTTATACGCACTGTTTATTTATGTATTGTAAACAAATGAAACGGTTTTTTACGTATAAAGCTTCAGAGAGGTCTTTTACTGAATTATTCTTGTCACATGAAAACGAAAAAATATTTAACGCTGATTTTGATACCAATTTTTTTCGGATTGACAATCTACAAGGTACACGCTCAAGAAATCGAAACAAGCAGTATGGTCAAAGTACGATTAAAGAATGGCGAAATTTTTAATGCTCATTTAAAATCGAGAGACAAGAAAATTATGAGTTTTGAAATGGGGGATTCTGTTAGAGTAATTGATTCTAAAGAGGTCTTTCAAATCATATCGAATAAGGAGTTGATTTATTCTGATCCCGTGTTTAAGGACACGTATATTTTTATGCCATCTGGAATTCAATTAAAGCAGGGTGAGGGTTATTTTAGGAATACGATGTTAGGCGTTAACGGATTTAGTCTTGGTTTAACCGATAATGTTTCGATAAGTGCTTATGCAGAGTTTTTTTCAGGAGATTTCAACATGGTATTTTTTCCAAAAGTAGGAGGGGAGATTGCTGATAAGGTACATCTTAGCTTTACTATTCCATTATTTAAATCAAAAAATGCGATTAGCTCTTTTGGGATAGGCACATTGACTTTCGGATCGAGTAAATCTAATTTTTCGATTGGTGTCGGTACTCCATTGAGTCCTGAGACTGGAAATTTAGATTTTGGGTTTGCTCTTTCAGGTGTGCTCCCAATGTCAGAGCACGTATCCCTTGTCAGCGAAAATTACTTTATACCTGATTCCGAAGATACATATGGTTTCGGGGTACAATCTTTAAGGTTTACTGGACGTAGAAACACATTTGATCTTGGGCTTTTCGTCGTTCCGTCAGAATCTGCCTTTCCGTATGCTTCTTATATTATTGGGTTTTAGCGCATTTTAGGACGTCTTCTTTTACCGCCTGGACGCATCATCTGTCCTCCGCGATTTCCTTGCATACGTGCCGCTTTCATCTGGCCTTGCTGATTCATGGCCTTCTCAAATTGGTCGACTTGATCTTTTAATTGACCTTCGGTGATTTTCATTTTTTTAAGCTCACGGAAGTAATTTTTAGCCGCTGTCCATTTTCCTTTGGTTGCGTTGATGTTAGCTAGCTGTAATAAGACCATCCCGCGTTCATTATCGGTAGGTAGTTTTAGGTTGAGAGCGTTGTTAAAATAATCTTCAGCTACTTTTTGCTCACCGACATTCATGGCTAAGGACCCTTTTATAATGTAATAGAATGCTCTGTTTGTAACATAAAGAAGTTTTGGACTCAAGGTCAAATTGAGTCGTTTTTCAGCACCCACAAAATCCATGTTTTGGACCATTTGTGCAGCGGACTGGATAGTGCCCAACATGATGTAAGAGACGAGTAAGAGTATACCTATAAGTAAGAGAATCCAGGAATACCCCAGGCCGTAACCATCTAAAAAAGTTAGAAAGATACCTCCACCTAGGAAGATGGCGATTAGGGCAAATTTGAGATAAATGTTAATTGTAAACATGGACTATTGCATTGAGAACCAAAAATACTATTTCAAAAACTTTTCATCGCTTATAAGCATATAATTGCCTTTCAGCTTTAAAACTTGACTATTTGGGAAAACGCTTTTAAAAGTTTCGTCATAAAACTTTTGAGCGTTTCTTTGGTCTTGTTTAGTGTCTGCGAGTTGATTGTATATTAATACACCATTCGCCGAAAGGCATGAGGAAAGCTGTTGTAAATAATGCTTTGTTTGAAATTTTTCAGGAATGATATCGCTTTCGAAAATATCCGTTGTAATTAGATCATAAGTTTCTTGGCATTGATTTATATATACAGAAGCATCGGTAATAACTGTAGAAATCGGATATTTTAAATGCGAGAGTACGTATTTTTCGGCTAAATAAACGACCTCTTCATCTATTTCTACTGCTGTAAATTTAAATTCCCGATTAAAAATTTCCTCTAGCATTTTTGGAATACTGCCCAGGCCAAGACCTAGAATAAGTGCGTGATTTCCGCTGAGTTTCTCAAAATTTAGACGTTCAAAACTCCCTCTAAAGTTAGTATATAGATTTCCGTAGGAGTAAACGGCTTCTTTTGTACAAAGTTGATATTCACCGTTTTTAAGAAATACGGACAAAACTGGATTGTGATTAGAGCTTATTGTTTCAATCTCTATTTCTGAAAGATAACTTAACCATTTTTTCCAAAAGGGGATCTTCATTAATTTTCCCAGGATCTGTACTCTGCAGTACTTAAGTACACGTGATTAAGAATTTTCTGATCTTGTTCATCCAATTCTACGTTTCTTCGCTTCATGACAATTTTGGCGACCTCGATGGATTTATCCACTTTGTAAGTGGTAAAGCCGCTATGGCCTCCCCATGCAAAAGACGGGACAAAGTTTCTAGGATATCCGCTTCCAAAAATGTTAGCACTTACACCAACTACTGTTCCCGTATTAAACATGGTATTAATACCACACTTGGAATGATCACCCATAATTAATCCGCAAAACTGCAAACCCGTTTTGGAAAACCTATTTCTTTCGTAATCCCAAAGTTTTACTTCGCTGTAATTGTTTTTAAGATTAGATGTATTAGTATCTGCACCTAAATTGCACCATTCGCCTAAGACGGAGTTTCCTAAATATCCATCATGACCTTTATTGGAGTATCCTAATAACACACTATTTCCGACTTCTCCTCCAACTTTACTGAACGGTCCAATGGTGGTGTCTCCATATATTTTGGCTCCCATCTTTACAACGGCGTTATCGCAAATTGCGAGAGGACCACGAAGAATAGCCCCTTCCATTATTTCTGCATTCTTGCCAATGTAAATTGGTCCTTTAGTGGCATTTAATATGGCACATTTGATTTTGGCCCCTTCTTCTACAAAAATATTTTCTGCTCCCAGTAAAGTATTCGTGTCGTTTATTTTTTGGGAAGCTCGACCACGAGTTATGCGTTGAAAATCGTTTCGGATTTCTTCGCCATTTAAGCTAAATATGTCGTGTGTATTTATCACAAGTTTTACATCGACATCTACGTCTGAGAGATTCATTCCACGAAATTCATCTACATCGTTCTCTGAGATAAGTTGATCAAACTGTTTTCGATCAAGTCGCGCAGCTAATAATTCGTCATCGAGTAATAAAGCTTCTTTTAAGTCAAGTTGTCTGATAAGACCAACAAGCTTTTCATTGGGTAATAAAGAAGCATTAATGATTAAATTATCTTCATCAATTTTAATGGGGTATTTCTCTGCCAAGTAATCTTGAGTAATAAAACTTGCCTCTGTTTCAAACAAGTCTTCCCATTTTTCTTTAATGGTTTGTATTCCGACTCTCAATAAGGATACAGGACGAGTAAAACTTAAAGGTTTTAGCGACTTCCAATTATCATCATCGAATAGAATTAAGTTGGGCATGATTTAACTTCTAGGTATAAAAAAAGCCTCTAAAAAGAGGCTTTTAAGTTTTTATCCTTCTGCATTGGCCTCTTCTTCGACCTCAGAAGCTTTGTTTTTTGAAGCGAATTTGGCGAACTTCTTATTGAACTTATCAATTCGTCCTGCCGTATCGACAAATTTCATTTTTCCAGTAAAAAACGGATGAGATGTGTTAGAAATCTCAACTTTTATCAATGGATACTCGTTACCATCTTCCCATTGAATAGATTCTTTCGTAGGCGCACAAGATCTTGTTAAGAAGGACTTTTCGTTTGAGATGTCCTTGAACACAACCATTCTGTAATCATCTGGATGAATATCTTTTTTCATTTCTTATTTTTTATCGTTTTCGTGCCGATTTTGCGGCAGCTCAATAAGGGACGCAAAGATACGCTTTTATTCGTCTTAGTCAAGCTAAATTGCTGTTTTTCAATACAAATTTAATGAAATGCATCTTCGAAATGCTCTATAGAATGAGATCCGTTTTTTGGAAGAATTATCGAAATAATGTCAAATCTTATTTCCCAGTCATGATCAATGGTTTTCATATACTCTGAGGCTGCATCTTTAATTCTTTTTTCCTGAGTCGTAGTTAAAAATTCTTCAGGTTTTCCGAATTCGATATTTTCTCTAGTTTTTACTTCAATAAAGATTAGGCAACCATCTTTTTTAGCGATTATGTCTATTTCGGCATGCGAAAAGCGCCAGTTTCGTTCTAATATTTCAAAAGACTTATTTAATAAATAGTCTACGGCTAATTGTTCACCTATGGAGCCTGTTTCTCTACTCTTTCTCATTTGACGAAAGTCATTATACATAATAGAATTTATTAATATTTTTGGGAAAAATAAAGACCGTAGCTATGATGGATCAATTGATTGAGCGATTTCCGGCTCAACTTATAGAAGCGCTCGAAATAGGGCAGAATGCAAACATTAGAAAACACACAGAAGAAATAAATAAGGTGTATGTGTCAGGTTTAGGTGGGTCTGGAATAGGCGCCAATTTTGTACAGGAATTCATTTTGGATGAATGCCCGATTCCTTATATCGTTGGTAAGAAATATACAATCCCAAAATTCGTTGATAAAAATACCTTGGCGATTTGTTCCTCTTATTCGGGTAATACAGAAGAGACATTAGCAGCTTTTGAAGCCATGAAATCTACCGGTGCAAAGATTGTTTGTATTTCATCTGGTGGGAAGTTAATCGAGGCGGCTAAAGAAAATGACTACGATTATATTCAGGTACCAGGTGATTGGCCATCACCTAGAGCATGTTTAGGATACTCAGTGATTCAGCAGCTTTTCGTGATGAACAAACTTGGATTGATTTCTGATGGCTCCATTCAAGCTATACAATCTTCAGTCAACTTGATCAAGTATGACATGGATTCTATTAAAGATAAGGCTAAAAAGATTGCAGAATTGATCTACGATAAAATTCCAATCATTTATATAGAAGACCGCATGGAGGCGGTTGCTGTACGATGGAGACAACAGATCAATGAAAACTCTAAAATGTTATGTTGGCATCATGTCATTCCAGAAATGAATCATAACGAGCTGGTCGGGTGGAGAGATAAAAACGATAAGCTCGCCGTTATTTTCTTAAGAAATAAAGATGATTTAAGACGGAATCAAATTCGAACAGATATTAACAAAGAAATAGTCTCGAAATATACTAACACTAATATTGAGATTATCTCTAAAGGTAATAATCATGTTGAGCGTGCAATGTATCTCGTGCATTTAGGCGATTGGTTGAGTTGGTATTTGGCAGAAAAGAGAGGATTTGATGCTATTGAGATCGATGTCATTAATTTCTTAAAGTCCGAATTAGCAAAAGTTTAGAGCTATACGACAAACGCGTATTTTCTTGGGGAAAACGCGTTTATGCCTTAACTTTAAAGGGTGAGTTATTACAAGCGCCCGAGAAAAAAAAGTGATTTGAAGACACGCATGATGCGTCTTGGAATAATGCTTTTATTGCCTCTCTTTGTTTTGGTTTTTGGAGCTAACATCGCTGAAAAAAGTCCGTACAATTGGATAAGGGATTGTTTTCTCTCCCTTTCGGGAAATAAAAAAGATGTCTCAAAATCTCCAGCTGATTACGAGGTGGAGATAGGGCATTTGAATTCTAAATTAGATACTATTCAATTCCTTTTGGATGATTGTCTAAAGAAAAATGATTTTAGAAAAGCGAGAGTCATCATAGATAGTGAAACGGTTAACGTTCGATCAGAGGCTTCATTAACTTCTGACATTGAGTTTCAAATTCCAAATGGATCTGAAGTTGAAGTATTGTTCTTCGATACCGAAAAGTATTATTTAGATGGTCGTCAAGGAAAGTGGTGTAAGATTAAATATGCTGGGAGTGAAGGTTGGGTTTGGGGAAATTTCCTAGATGTACAAGATTAATAGTTTGACGATCCGTTTAAAGATAAATTGTATACCCAAGACCAAGGTTTGATTACTTGTCCTTCTTTATATAGGTAAAGATCTCCATTTTTATCGACCATTGGTATATGAGGGTTCTTTGCCGAATTAATAAAGGAAGGGACAAAATACATGTCATGCATTATTCTGTTTTGAAGTATGTTTCTTATTTGCTCGGCATCAATACCAAATTGGAACCGAAGATGCTGTCGATAATTTAGTGATTGAAAAAATTCAAATGCCAATATGCCATGGCTACAATTCGAATATTTGCAGCTAGAAATATCCTTATAACCGTATCGTGAAGGATAATTATCATCGACTATTCGATTCATCCCAGCGCATCTTGTTTCTCCAGTAAACATGACCGACTTTATTCCATACAATTTATCCAAATAGGCATATCTTATCCCTATAGTACCTGTTCTAAATTTGTCCATTCCAGATAAGTTTCCGAAAAGGTCATTTTCTGAGTAAATCTGTACACCCTTTAAACGATAGATTATACTTCCTGTACCTTGGCTACTTTGAGTTTGATCTAAGTAGTAACTGTACTGGATTCCAATAGACTGAGAATTTTGAAGTAAGTCGAGATCGTTAAGATAAAAGTTCGACTGTCGTGACCATCGGGTTCCTATACTTCGAAAAATATTTAAATGGCATTGGTGTTCCAACCCTCTTTTAGAAACTCCAATTTTTTTTGTTTTAAATAGAAATTCATAGCTCAGACTAAGCTGAGTTTTATCCGAAAAGAAATAGAAGTAATCCAATTCAAAACCAAAGCCTTGAGTGGGATTACCGATATCTATTCTTGCTCCGAGCTTAAATAAAGACTCTTGAGCATTAATAGAATGCGTTAAAAATAGAGTTAGTATGACTGTAATGAATCTCAAATATAGAGTGAATTCTATCCTAAATTTCGTAAATTAAAAGACATCAAAACGTTGAACAATGGATACTAAAAAATTACTTATTGCAACATTATTAGGGACATTGGCTATGTTTTTCTCAGGATGGTTAATCTGGGGAGTATTTATTGAGCCGATGAAACATTCTCATGTTTTTGAGTGTGAAGGATTATATCCGGAGGCACCGAGAGTAGGGCTAATAGCCGTAGCGCAGGTATTGACTGCTTTTTTGTGGGCATATATTTACAATAGATGGGCTGGTATTTCCACATTTATGACGGGAGCTAAGGCGGGTGTATTCTTAGCTGTATTATTTGGTTTGTCTTATGGAATTATGACAATGGCTGGAACTAACTTATGGAATTGGACTGCTGTAGCTATGGATTTGGGAGGAAATATTGTTTGGGGAGGATTGTCCGGAGGTGTCATCGGATGGGCTCTCGGTATGGGTAAGGATTAAAATGAACAAGGCGGGGAAACCCGCCTTGTATGTTAATTTTTACAGATATAGTTATGTTGTCGATTATTAGGGTATTAATAAATAAGCTATTTAAATAGCTTCTAATACGGCTACGCCCTATTCGACTATAAATCCTTTCTCTTACCCTTATTTTCAAATTACAATTTTTGCCCCTAATAGCTCTTCTGGTATTCCAAAAGCGTCAACCAGGCCATTGATGTCTGGACGTAGTTCTTGACATAGTTTATTAATCATACGTCGAACTGCCTTGGATTTTGTGCCATCCATAAAGTCATTTTCAAGAAACCAACCCTTTTCTTCCTCGAGGATTGTCAGAGCATATAAGGCCTTTAATTTTTCAAGGAGTGCTCTTTCTTTTTCTAGATTACAATTGACAACAGCTCTCTGAAAAGACTTCAAAACTTGGTAATCGACATAAGCGCGTGCCATATCAACCATATGGATTTGACATTTTAAGAAAGCTTCGTGTAAAGGAATTCTGCGGTTGAGGAAGTTGCGCATACGATTACTTAAACTATGCAACATTTTTTCTTTCCGGTACTGGAATGCTTCTTTATGGAATTCTGCATCCAATAGATGCTCTGCATTTGTATTCCTTCTGAAGAAGGGATTGTACTCAGTAAGAGTATTAGAAAAACGTGTCCCAATATATTTAATTACCGCACGCACTCCGTCACTATGAAAGCTTTCACGGAATTCTGTCATTACTCCTTTGGCGACTAATTGTAAAAGGACCGTATTGTCACCTTCAAAAGTTGTAAATATGTCGGTATCTGCCTTTAGGTCGGTAAATCGATTTTCTGATAAGTATCCTTTGCCACCACAAGCCTCGCGGCACTCTTGTATGGTGTCCGTAGCATGCCAGGTTGCCATTGCTTTTAATCCGGCTGCCTTGGTCTCTATTTTTCTTTGGGCTTCCTCAGTGTCAGCTGAAACATATTGATCCGCTAATTCCGATAACGCAAAATGATAACCATAGGTCTTGGCTAATCGAGGTATCAACCTTCTTTGATGTGTCGGGTAATCCATGATAAGCATTTCATCATCGCCCGACTTAGAAGCAAATTGCCTTCTTTTTAGACCATATTTGATCGCTATACTCAAAGCAGATTTACTCGCACTTATACCACCTAGACCTACACATATACGACCCGCGACCAACGCTCCAAGCATAGTAAAAAAGCGTCTATTTACGCTATTGATGGAACTTACGTATTCTCCAGATTCATTAACATCGCCGTATTTATTTAGTAAGTTATCTTTCGGTATACTGACATTATTAAACCATATTCGACCATTGTCTACCCCGTTTAATCCCATTTTGTAACCGCAATCTTCTACGCGAATACCTGGTTGAAGTTCTCCCGAAGAATTTCGCATGGGCACAACAAAGCAATGGACGCCGTGATTTACATCGTCTACAATTAATTGGGCAAATACTGCAGCGAGATGAGCGTGTAATGCATTGCCTATATATTCTTTGCCAGAATCTTCATCAGGAGAATTTATTATGAAGCTTTGAGAATGGTGGTCGTAAACAGCGGTAGTCTCTAATCCTTTGACGTTCGAACCATGACCAGTTTCTGTCATAGCAAAACAACCAAGTAATTCTGCCTTACACATGGGTTCGATATACTTTTCAAAATGTTTTTCTGTACCCAATCCGTACACAGCCCCTCCAAAAAGACCGAATTGTACTCCAAATTTTACAGTTAAACTCAAGTCTGAGAATGCCACAGATTCGAAGGCCGCGATATGACCACCAGGTACTTCTTGGCCTCCGTATTTTTTTGGAAAAGCATATCCACCAATACCTTGTTGACCAAATTTCTTAACCAAGTCCAAGGTATGTTTTCTAAAGGCATCTTTTTCGACAATATTGGCGTAAGCAAAAACGGGATCTCTCAATAATTTTCGTATCCTCTCTTTTATTTCTATATGTGTACCATCTAAGTAACGACGTAAAGATTCAACATCGAAACTGGCGCTTGTATTTGATGCACTTTCATTTTGAGATTGTCCAATAGCCATGCGTAGAGACTCAGAATTATGAATCCCCATACTTTCTTCAATCTCCAATAAGGCAGCTTTAGTTTTTGGTGCTTTCCAAATTTCATCTGATCGATAATTTGTAGCATTACGGGCAAGTTCTAAACCAAGCTCAGAAAGTGACTTCAATTGATCTTGACTGAGTAAGGATTTATGAGATCTAATAATATTTGACCACTCTTTAAAAATTTCATCCGATGGAGGATTTGTAGGGTCAGTCCACCTAATGAGGTACTCTTTGTCATCTTCGGTCAGAAAATCGAGTTTAGCGAGTTTTTGATGAATTAATTTCATTTCGGATGGACTAAGTACTGAATCTGACCATCCGATATAAAACAACGGAATCATACTCAGTTTACCTGGAGAAATTTGCGTCTGGCTACTCATATATTTATTCTTTTAAAAACAGGGTCTATGCCTAAATAACGTTTAATAATTTGAATAGATTTACAATAGCTTAAAAAAAATAGAAATGGGTTTATTAGAAGGAAAAGTTAGTTTGATTACTGGAGGTTCGAGAGGCATTGGTGAGTCGATTGTCAAACACTTCATCGCTGAAGGCGCTCGTGTCGCTTTTACGTATCGTTCGTCGGCTGAAAGTGCGGAAAGAATTGTAGCGGAATGTGGAGGGGATTCTGAAATTATAAAAGCGTATAAATCTGATGCATCAAATTATGAGGACTCAGAAAACTTAGTCAAACAAGTATTAGAGGATTTTGGCAAAATAGATGTTCTTATCAATAATGCGGGAATAACTAAGGATACATTGATGTTGCGAATGACTGAAGAACACTGGGACCAGGTGATGGAAGTAAACCTAAAATCAGTATTTAATTTGACTAAGCAAGTCATAAAACCGATGTTAAGAAATAGAGGAGGAAGTATTATTAACATGAGTTCTGTAGTCGGAGTTTTCGGAAATGCGGGTCAAGCTAATTATGCTGCATCAAAAGCAGGCATCATAGGTTTTACCAAATCCATAGCAAAAGAGGTTGGTTCAAGAGGTATTCGTTGTAATGCTATCGCTCCGGGTTTTATAGAAACAGATATGACCCATGCGTTAGATGAAAAAACAAGACAGGATTATATTGATAATATTCCTTTAAAAAGGTTGGGTACAGGTACAGATGTGTCCAATGCGTGTGTGTTTCTTGCCTCAGATATGTCCACATATATTTCCGGACAGACCATTAGCGTTTGTGGCGCGTTAAATACATAATATGCGATTAATTTTAGTCTTCTCTATCTTTCTTCTGATATCTTGTACAAAGAAAATCACTTCCGTAATTGTAGAAGACTATGAAGGTTTAGAAGCATATGCAGAGAAAATAGAATCACCCAATATTGTAGGTGAGAGATGTGCAGAAATAGAGGAATATATTCCCTACGAAGAGGATCCTACGTTTTCGGAAATACGCTTCATTCGAGTCAACTTTCACATTATGAACGATGAAACGAGAACTCGAAATTTTAAAGAAGGAGAGGCAGAAGATTATTTTAAAGGCATGTTGAAAAATGCAAACAAAAGACTTGCTCAGAATCACCCTATGAATTTGCCGGAAGGCAATAGTACTCCAGCACTCCACCCTAAATACCAATATGTTTTAACCCCAAATACAAACGATCCAAGAGATGACGGGTTTTATTTTCATTATGACAATGAGCTGTTTTATTTTATAAATAAGGGAAAGAATAGAAATAATTATAATAAAGATGTTATCAAAAAATATGCAGTAAACGATGACCATATTTTAAACGTATTCGTCATGCCGCATCACCCGGATAGCATCGCCTCAAAAACCTATAAGGTTCATGGAACTGGGATTGCTTTGGGTTCTTCTATAAAAATTGCAGGAATTTTTGAAGACGGAGGACCCTATTGGAATTTTGCCACCTTGTTTAATCACGAAGTCGGGCATGTCATGGGCTTGGCTCATGCATGGACAAGAAGTGATGGATGTGATGACACACCTTCGCATCCGAATTGTTTTTCGTCTACCGGTAAAGCCCCTTGCGACGGTCTGACTTCAAATAACATGATGGATTACAACAACAGTCAGATGGCCATTTCTCCATGTCAATTAGGAAAAATACACAAGAACATCGCACGTCCTAATTCCTTACAACGAAAGTTAGTTATACCCACTTGGTGTGATTACAATCCTGAAAACCCAATTCGAATTGAAAAAGATACAGAATGGAGAGGGCAGAAAGATTTAAATGGCGATTTGATTATCAATCCTGGAAGTACTTTAAAGCTTTATTGTCGTTTGTCTATGGCAAAAGAATCTCGAATTATCATCAGACCAGGAGCTACCTTAGTTTTGGATAATGCGCATCTTCACAATTCATGTGGAGATGTTTGGAATGGAATAGAAGTCCAGTCTCAAGGAGATAAATCCGGTAGATTAATTTATTTAGGATCTGTCCTTATTGAAAACACAGCATCCTTAAATAACCAATAGTGAAGACAGATTTAAGATCAGTGGCCCTTTTCATAGGGATATTTTTATTTGTTTGCCTCAATTACTGGCGAATCAATGATGCTGGATTCGTTACCGATTTTACAGGCTTAATTGCTAAAATGGAAGGCAAATCATGGTGGGATGCGTTAAAATCTTTTGGATTCCCTTCTCTTATGCCTCTTCTAAATGTTGTATACTTTTTTCTATATAAATGCTTTGGTTTAAATCCCATTCCTTGGTTTGTTACG
>JAHDBE010000069.1:10581-12410 GCA_020630555.1 Saprospiraceae bacterium | reverse complement strand
ACACCCTTAACAACCAAACATTTCATGAATTATGAACATGGTGAATTATATGGATTGGAAAATACACCGACTCGTTTTAGGCAAGACATTCTAAAACCTAAGACTCCTATCAAAAACTTTTACTTGACAGGACAAGACATTGTCACTTGTGGTGTCGGCGCGGCTATGTTTGGAGGTCTTTTAACCGTAAGTGCCATGGGAAAGAGTCATGTTTTTAGAAAAATAATGAATTCACAATAAACGGATTAAGGAACTTATGCGCTTTACAATCTAGAACCTCAAATTAATTATTCTCTATAAAGATTAGTAAATTGATAACATCATGAGATCATCAGTGAATATTTTATTGGTCTTGGTAAGTCTAGTATGTTATGACTTAAATGCACAAGATCCAACCCGCTTTAAATCAGAAATTGATCAGCTAAAATCTTTAAACTTAGAAAAAGGAGAAAACTCTATAGTTTTTACTGGAAGCTCAAGCATACGCCTATGGCATGATCTAAATGACGAGTGCCATGGATATCCGTATGTCAATACTGGTTTTGGGGGCTCACATATGTCGGACTTACTATATTACCTAGATGAGCTCATTTTGAGATTTTCGCCAACTCATGTGTTTATCTACGAAGGTGACAACGACATCTCCTTCGAAAAATCACCTGAGGCTATATTAAAAACAACAAAAGAAGTTGTGGATAAAATCTTTGTTCACAATCCTAATACAGAGATATTTTTCATCAGTGCTAAACCAAGTCCATCAAGATGGAGATTCCAAAAACAATTCATACACTTTAATGACCTATTAAAAAAGTATTGTGAGTCTTTGGACAATTTACATTATGTCGACGTTTGGTACCCAATGCTCAATAAGAGTGGCAGACCTATGTCGGACATTTTTATTGCTGATAGTTTACATATGAATTCTAAGGGTTATAAAATCTGGGATGCTATTATATGTGACCATTTAAAAAAATAACCATGGATTTAAATTACCTAGCCTTTGGCTTAATCGCTTTTGTGCCCTTAATAATCGCCTGCATTTGGTATCAACCTGAATGGTCTTTTTTGAGATGGTCTGGCATCAATCATAAGAAGCCTTCTGAGTTGTCCTTTCTACAAATGCTTTGGTGTTTTATTATGAGCTTCGCCTTAGTCTTTGGTTATATCAACCTGATTATTCATCAAATGGGTTTTTACGAATTGTTCTTTACAGACATCATGAAAGGGAGTATGGAGGCCCAGCATATCGTCGATGATTTTTTAGGCAAATACGGCGACAAGCATCGACATTTTGGTCACGGCTTTTTCCATGGTGCGATAAATGCTTTTGTTTTTGCTTTACCTTTTATCAGTATCCAAGCTATTCTAAATGAAAAAAATTATAAGACCGTTATATTTCACTTCGGATATTGGTTAATTACAAGTGCAGTAATCGGTGGATTGATATCAGAATTTGTTTAAACACATGTTATGACAGAACTACAAAACAAACCGAAAACGAAAAGCGACCTAGAGTCTTTTTTATGGCTAGGGGTAGTTCTTCTAACTTTTATTGCAACGAATCTGTTAGGCATGTACATCCTCATTTTTTTATTATACCCAATGTTTCCTGGTGCCTCTAAATGGATTGCCGTTCCTTTTTTATTAAGTCTATATTATCTCGTTTACAAGTTATTTTCAAAACTATCCAAAAAATGAATAAAAGATTAGCAAGTTTACCTGAATTCATAGAAGACCATGTTCGAAGAATAAATATAAAGAGTAAAAGAAGAAGAAATATTTTCAAGAAGGCCATGGAACTAAAGAGTATGTGTGGTCTTGACATATTG
>JAHDBE010000069.1:0-10571 GCA_020630555.1 Saprospiraceae bacterium | reverse complement strand
TGCCATTGTCGTAGGATTAGTAATTAGTAGTTTTTTTTCTGCCTCAGGGGCAAAGAATATGGTTTCTAGTCGAGTTATCATAGACAATTGGACAGAGACCGTTAAAACTGTGAAGTTCAAAGACATCTCGGGTGACACAAAAACTATTTCTTTAGCTCCAAAATCATCACGAAACATTGAAGTGCCTTTAGGATCGTTTTCTCCAATTGTTGATGGTATCGTAAAAGACTTCAGCTGCAGACCTTATGTCGATCATATTTTCAATATTGATACAGCTCAAGCATATATTTTGACGGAAGTCAAATATGGAAATTCGCAAAACGATGATTTAAAATTTGAGATCATACGCGACGAATTCTTTGAAAACCCTGCTGAGTTTTTATTCGAAGCACCGGAAGCACTAATTATAAAAGATGGGGATCAAACAAAAAGTGTACTTTACCGATCTGACGATATTAAATAAGCTTAAAATTTTAAACCATGTCTAGCGAATTAAAAAAAGAATATACAAACGGAGAAATTACTATCGTATGGAAACCAGGTAAGTGTGCGCATTCAGGCATTTGTGTACGTAGCCTACCTGAAATATACAAGCCTAAAGAAAAGCCATGGATCAATATGGAAAATGCAAGTACTGATGAGTTAGTGTCTCAACTGAACAAATGTCCATCTGGCGCTTTGAGTTTTTATTACAATGAAGACAAAAAAATCAATTCTTAAATCAATTATCTCTTTACACAATACTATGTCTCGTACACATATAAAACATCTCTTCTTACATATTACTGTCGTCTTATCTTCTTATTCATTGGCTTTAAGCCAAAAAGAAAATACTATTAATGTCTGCGATCAAATTAATTTAATTCAGAAGGAATTAGCTGGAAACATTTATCCACCAGGTAAGAATATTAAATCCTTTGATATAAGATGCTCTAATGACACCATTCGGATCTTACAGCACACGATGACATTAATGAAAAAACTGGAAGGCAGTGGCATGGATTCAGTGATAGAAAATACACTTTCCCTGATAACTACGGACAACATAGGTTCCATCAGAGAAAGCAGTTTTAAAAAAGGAAGCATCATTATTAACACAAAGAACCTCGCGACCCCTTTCAAAAGCTATCGTTATAAAAATGAATTCTCGGAAGCTTATGTTTTACCCACAAACCGAGTCAGCTTAAATCTACAAGCTTCCGTCCCAAATGAGAAGAGAACGGAACATATCGACAAACTAAGATTCTTATTATCTCAATTTTTCGAGTAATCTGACATAGACTAGGGAGTAGAGCGGTTGTAAGAAAAGCCACCCATTTGACCAGAGTCCCAAGAAGTGAATTGTACGGACAGGATAATTTTATCATTTACCATGCGCATAACAAGATTTTTACCGACCACATCCTGAGGTTTTTCTACAGCTTCTCTGAAAGGGACAAAATTTAAATTCTCCCAGTTGCTGATATCTCCTTCAGCCCAAAGAGTACCTACAGGACTCATATCTTTATCCGCACTTGTTTCCACCTTAGCGTTATATATTTGACCAGAAGCTCCCCGGGTAATCCAAACATTATCAGTTATTCTATCTTGATTTTCTTCAAGATTTGGGTCAGCCGATGAATCTTTTGTGAAGCTCGTCAAACTTCCATTCCATACTGAAACATCATTCGTAGGGTTTTCAGTTTCATCATCTGAGCAGCCGAACAACCCAATCAAGAGAAAGGCTAAAGCGAGTATCTTAAAATTTTTCAACATTTTATTTTTTATCGTCAAAAACTACAAACGCATGAATCAACAACTTGTTCTGAATAATCCATGATATTTTGTTAATATTAGCTCAGAGTCAACAAATACCTAAATACAAATTTGTGATGCATGAGCAGAGTTCTTAAACTTCAAGAAAAACTTCAAAAGATACCTTTTGGTCAAAAAATATTTTCAAAACTTGTAGCTCGAAATGCCCCATATTTTCAAAGCATAAGTCCTTATATAATCGAACTGAAACCTCATTCTTGTAGCATATCAATGAAGAAAAGGAAAAAGGTTTTAAACCACTTAAAAACTGTCCATGCCATTGCAATGTGTAATTTATGCGAGTTAACCGGGGGGCTTTGTCTAGAAGCGAGTATTCCTAAAACACATCGATGGATTCCTATGGGTATGAAAGTTTCTTATCTAAAAAAAGCCAAAACGAATTTAATCGGAACCTGCCATCTCCCCAAAATCGACTGGGAAAATACTCGAAAAGTAGTTTGCCATGTGGAAGTCACTGATATAGACAATGTCATTGTTATGGAAGCGCACATAGACATGAAAATATCACTAAAAAAGTAATCGTTGTTTTGACTTTCGTCAATGATATTTCGTAAGCTTGTTTATTATGATCCACTCTATCTACCCTATTATTATCGCTTTGCAGATTTTTTGCATCTACCATGCCTACACAAATCGAACCGATGCAAAATGGTACATCATTGTCTTATTTTTTCCTTTTATCGGCAGCCTAATTTATTTGTTTGTACATTTTTTTAATCGGAGTAATATTGATCAAGTTTCCGAAGGAGTAAAGTCCACCTTAGTTAAAAATTATACCCTCGACAAACTTGAAAAGGAGACAAAAATCACTGGTACGGTAAGCAATCGAATTAGATTTGGAGAAGAACTTATGAAAGCTGGAAATTTGACTCGTGCGCGAGATGTATTCGCCTCTTGCCTCGAAGGTGTTCACCATGACGACACCCAAGTTTTATTAAAATTGACTGAAGTCAATTATGAATTAAAAGACTATGATGAGGTCATCAAGTTGGAAAATAAATTAAACGATAAAAAAGAATTTCAGTACTCTAATGAACGCTGCGCGATGGCCTGGTCACATTACCATCTAAACAATCTAGATAGAGCTAATGAAATTTTCAAAGACATGAATGTGAATTTTTCCAATTACGAATTCCGTATTGAATACGCTTATTTTCTAAGTTTGATTGGAGAGAGTCAAAAAGCACAAGAATTATTCTACACTTTGAATGATGAAATTGATTCCATGGAAGCCTATGAAAAACGTTTAAAAAAACCAATCATTAAACAGCTTAAAGGACTAAAGAATAAAATATTTTAAGCACAGAATTTCAATCGTATTTTTTCGATTTTACAATCTATTTGGCTAGTATAGCAGTACGTTACTCTAACAAAACGAACAAAATGAAATACGCAGAAAAAATCAAACATGCTGAAAAGGCAGCTCAAGACCTTTTAAATAATGGCACTACAGAACAAGTTAGAAATGAATTGAAAGAGCAAGGGCTTTATGATTACGACATAGACAATGTTTTAGCTAGTGCAAGAAACATAATTGGTGAACAATTCAAACCCATCATCCGACAAAAGATAATTGATAATGAATCTCTCTCAGATGCTCCTGAATTGGCTCAATTAGATAAAGAAACAGTAGAAAAAATTGCTAAGCAGGAGATTAGTTCGCTGGCTGTTATTGAGAGAAAGAAGGTTACAAAACTTTTAAAAGAGGGGAAATCGCCTGAAGAAATTTTTAGTGAAGTGCGCCTTGACTTATATCCAAAGGAGAAAATCGCCCATCAGATACTGACGCATCAAGAAGTTGAAAAACACAACAATGGAGGTTCGCGAATGATAAATTTATTGGGTGGTCTTGGGTTAATGGCTGTTGGAGGTGGAATGTCATTTGCTTCCATGCAAGGTAGTGGTGGAGGAACACTCTTCTACGGATTAATACTTGTAGGACTTGGTATGTTCATTAAAGGACTACTTACCGTACCTAATCCTTACGACAACTAAAATCACCTTAGATCGATTATTATTTACCGTTCTGTTCTCGATTACAATAGTATTCGTTAACTTATAGTAACATTTAACCTTTTGAGTGGCGAAGAATAACTTTTAATAATCTAAAAGATTAAAATGTTACAATTCACTAATCAAAGAAATTCGGCGGAATTAATTTCTGCAAAAGCGCTCATGTTATGTATAGGACTTCTTGCATTCGCGCTTCCCATTCTACTCATCTTAACTGCTGTCGTATTAGACGGATGTGAATTAGTTCAAAACTCTATTTCTGCCTATTACCATACAGTATCGAGAAATTTATTTGTAGGATCCATATGTTCTATTGCATTTTGCCTTTTTGCTTATAAAGGATATTCCGATCTAGACAATTTATTAGCTAATGCCGCATCTATACTCGCCTTAGGTGTTGCTTTTTTACCAACATCAGTTTCTGGACCTTTTACTGATTGCTTGCAAAATGCTATTGATATGAAACTAATAGGAAAGTTGCATTTCATATCTGCAGGAGCATTATTTATTCTTCTTGGCATTTTTTCCGCATTCATTTTTACTAAATCTGGAGGAAATATGACGGACAGTAAACGAAGAAGAAATCTCATTTTCAGAGTCTGTGGATATCTTATATTTGCTTGCATTGTCTTATTAACCGCTTACTTTCTATTCCTCAAGGACCGCTTCCTTAATCTTGCGGATATGAGACCGGTGTTCTGGATCGAGACCATTTGTTTGTGGTCATTCGCCGTGTCTTGGCTCACTAAAAGTGGGATAATTTTAAAGGACTGACAAAAAAATAACCTTAGAACTTTTACGCATTTACTAGCCCTAATAACACGCTAATAAAATAACCACTTTCACCAATAAGCGTTTCACTAAGTCTTGTAGTCTAAGAATAAAACACCAGGAGAATTTTATTCTTTTTTAGTATCACTTTGTGCTGCTTTCATATAATAAGTGCCCAATATATAACATTAGATTCTACAGTTTTAAAATATGAAGAAATACTGGATTCATCGTATTTCGAAAAAGCATGGGATATTGATTGGGGATTTGACAATAAGCTCTGGATTAATGATTACCGTCATATAAAAAGATGGGACCCCGACGCAGAACAGTTGGATACGGTTTGGACTTTCGAGTATGGTAATTTGCTCGGTCTTTCAGTACCCGAGATAGCTATGAACGATACAGTAGCCTTGTACGCCGTTTTGGACACACACAGTCTCTATTATAAAGCAGGTCAATGGGCTGAATTACACGAATTAAAATTCATCAAAAGCTTAGACAAAATTGTTGAAAGTAAATTAGTATTTCACTACCCACATAATGGTGAACATTCTGGAGGAAGAGTAGAAGTTACAAGTGACAATAAAATATTAGTTACTTCAGCTGATTTTTGGATTGACACGGAAGATTATGATCGCCACGGTAAAGTATTAAGGCTAAATCCAGACTCTTCGGCACCAGATGACAATTGTGGCTATTTCACTTATAGTAAAGGACATAGAAATCCTCAAGGTCTAGTCATCGTACCCAATGGGAATATTTTTGTAAGTGAGCACGGACAACTTTATGGAAATGAAGAAATAAACAGAATTATTCCATGCAAGAATTACGGATGGCCATACTTTGATGCAGATTTATGCTTTTGGGATCCTGACACTTGTGAATCCGAACATTTCCTAGCTAACTATGAAGGTCCACTTTTATATGGTGCAGATCGTATAAAACCTCCTGCAGGATTAGACTATTATAATCATCCTTCAATTCCAGAGTTTGAAAATTCACTAATTGTTGGCCTCTTAGCCGATGGTAATGAAATAACAGTAGCCAGATTAAATGAGGATATGGATTCTATTATCTCAGATAAAATGTATCCTACTGATTTTTTTAGACAACGAGATATATGTTCAGCACCAAATGGTACCATCTATGTAATTGGTTTTGATCGAGGGTGGGATCAAGAAAATGGTCAATATTGTAAAATATTCAAAATGTACAACCCTGATTTCGTCAGCAACACAAGTGAAGAGGTTTCAAAATCAAAAAAACTTAAAATATACCCCAATCCGACTTCACATATCTTAAACATTGATTTGGATAGTTCAATTAAAGACTTTCAATTAAAGTTAATCGATCATTCAGGGCGTATTTTAAAATTCATTGAATCTAAAAGAAACAGTCTGGATCTTGGAGATTATAGCTCTCATGTTTTCTATGTCACTGGTTGGATAGATGGAGTTACTATTTCCGAGAAGATCATTGTCCAAAACCCAAAATAAAACAATTGGCTTAGCTATTCACGCATAATTGTTTTTAGATTTAAAGCATGAAAAACTATGCACTCTTAATTGTTCTAGTATCTCTTTTATTACCTAGCTTCATATTTGCTCAGGAAGAAGACATCACCGGCTACGAAATCTCTTTAGATCAGGATTTCTTATCCGATTTTCTTCATGACGATCCTCATGAAGCCTATAATTATGCAACAGGTCTGCGTCTAGGATTTTATGGCGATTTAGCCAATCATAATTATCTGGGCCTGCCATATGTTAGACGTTTTATAGATCGATTCCTCATAGATCCAATAATAAATCGAGTTGGATTTAGAGACGAAGATGTATCCCATAATTTCGTATTGACTATTAACGGATTTAGTCCACGTTTCATCTCAGATGAAACCCAAGTTTTCATGGATACACTATCTAATGGTTATGCTTTAGAAAATGACATTCCGTTTTCTTCCTTCACAGGATTTAGATCAACTAGACGTGTAGAAGCCAATAAAATGTTTGCACACTCCACGACTCAATTTGATATGGCGTTTACAAGTTCTTTCACCTTCGGTTTTATGAGCTTAGGCCTTACTCAAGGCATTGACAATTTATTTGGAGCAAGTCGTCCCTCTGCCGTGTTGTGGGATCAAGATGATATGGTTAACTACCCTACTGGCCAGTTAAATCATACGATGGCCCCAGTTTTCTTATACTCTCTTTCCATGGAGACTGTACTGTGGCGACCGCTAAGAAAAGTAATGCTTCAAGTACGACCCGAAATCAACTTAGGATATTATACGGACATTGGTGTAGGAGTAGACTTTGGAAGAGTCATGAATACAAATCGTTTTATCGACAATTTAGCATACACAGACACACATAATCCTGGTCTCATTTCTGTCAGTAATGAAGACATGGATTTCTCTTTGGTGGGTGGGGCCGTAGTACGCGCTGTTTTTTACAATGCGCATTATAATGGCCTTTTTGGTTGGAATAGACTCGATGCTCTAGATTGGGGAGAAACAAAACCTTATTTATTAGAAGCCTACCTTGGTGCGAAACTTCAATTTGTAAAGAAAATAGAACTAAATTTTTCGGTGAACTGGCGAAGTTCGATTCTGAAAACAGATCAAGCTCGGCATGCGTCATGGGGAACTCTCGGATTTAAATATTTAATCGGAGAAGAAGGTGAAGGCTGTCATGACGATTATTAAATTGACGAAAGTCGAAATCATCTAATCTTTAGTTGTAAGTAATAGCCATCCAAAGCGAAAACAATATGCAGTAAATTGAATAGGCTTTGGAAAATTGAAAATGAGTTTAAATCCTGACAGGGATAACATAAAAATCAGATTTACATAAAATAAAACATTCGGTTTTACGCGAATGTATTTCGCTCCGTAATCCGCTCTAAAGTCCATCACTAAATCTGCAATCCCCATAAGCGAACATAGTGATTTAAAAAATCTTCCAAAATCACTTTTAGCATCTACCCCCATTAAACTCATCGGAAGTTCTGATGTAGAAATCCCCTCTTGGATGATTAAATGCTTTAAATCTCGATAAGTCTCGGTATGCCTTTTTTCTTCGGTATATCTAAATATATCCGATGCCGCTATTATAAATCTGTCTTTCACACCACAATGTAATATGATGGATTTCAAACGGATGATTCTTTCCCTCAAGCTCTCCTCTACAGAATCAAAGTTCCACTCTGCCCCTTCTCCGTCCAGAAAACTAATAATTGAAGCGGTTAATAAATCTCTGTCTTTTTTATCCGGAATTTCATCAAGATAACCATCCAACTCATCAATGGTTAGAATCAGATGGTCTAGCATCAAGCTTCTATCCGCACTGAGCTCTATGCCAAATGGCTTCGTTATGACATGAAATTCGTCACTCAGCTTTTTATAAAGGGCTCTTGTTTTAGACCATTCTGGAACAGGTAAAATTAGTGTGCTCGCCGTATTGATTTTCGCTCTTGCCATTTCTTTTTTAAACAATCAAATTGAGTTTCAAAACCTCACTTATATGGTCATTAACATATCATTGGGATTCTAAAGTATCAAGTCCTCTATAGGACGTTTTGCTTATTATTCTGCGTTGACTTGCGTCAATATAGACTAACTTGCACAAAACATCAGGCATGAGATATTTAGTTATTGCGCTTTTATTCAGCCAATTTACAGTTCAAGGTCAAAAAAATGTACTTTTTGAAAAATTTACTAATGCCTATTGTGGAGTGTGTCCTGATGCCACAATCACCATTAACAATGTGGTGGAAGAACATCCTAATGTGATTTGGATTAGCCATCACAAACCTGTCACTTGGACTGACAATCCCTTAACTAATGAAAAAAGTATTGCGATATGGGATGCACTAAACGTCAATGGTGTACCTAATGGCATGGTTGATCGAACTGTGTACAACAACAGTATATTCATGAGTCGTCACTTATGGAAATCTCGTATTGAAGATCATTTGAATGATGTAAACAATGTGGAGATTGACTTCGAACTCATCAATTATGATAATAGTACCCGAAACTTAGAATTTTCAATCACCGTAACTCCCCTGACTAATGATTTAGTCGGACCGTTTAGATTAACTTCATTTATTGTAGAAGACACCGTCTATGGTGTTGAGCAGCATAGTTACTGGAATGATGTAGAAGGACACCCACTTCAAGGTGAAGGGGATATTATTTGGAGTTATCCTCATAGAAATGTTGTTCGAACAATTCTCGAGGACCATTGGGGTGTAAATGAGGTTTTACCTAATAACCCTACAGTAGGAACAAGCTATTCAAGAAACTTCACCTATGAAATTCCATGGGACTTTAAAGCAGATCGAATCAAAATTGTAAGTATGATTTCCAGTTTTGATGAGTCTAACAGCTATCCAGGCGTTGTTCACAATGCCGTTCAGCAAAGACTTAATGAGCTTGGTTTAAATTTAAGTTCGGATAAAACTACTGAAATTGTCGACTTTAAAATGAGCCCGAACCCTGCCAATGACCTGGTAGAAATTAGATTTACAGAACCCATAAACGATTTGCAGATTTTAGATTCAAACTCTCGCCTAGTCTGGAAATCCACACGAACGAATGATTACGTACAGATTAATACCTCAGATTTTCCAAATGGCATTTACAGCGTCATCTTTAAGGCTCAAGGCCAATATTATGGTAGACAACTAGTCATAACTCACTAGACTTAGAAGATTCTAGTTTCTTTTTCAATACAGTTTAAAGTACATAAGCAACAAAGCTTCATGGCTTAACTCATTTTTCTTTAAGGCTTCATACGCGGTGAGACATCCCTTTATAACCGGCAGGGTTAATTCTGACTAATTTATCCCCTCTTTAGCTGCAATAAGCACAAAATTTCATTAAGTATTCTAAATCGGTTTTTATCTTGTAACCGATGAAGGAGCAAATCGAAGAAATCATCAATGACCGTCCCTTTCAAGGACTACTGAAGTCTCTCTCAGAGAAACTCGATTTGCACATAACAGAAGTTGAAAAAAAAGCAACCGAGGCTCTACGCGAGCTGTACAGCATACAACAGCCTGTCTTACATACAATTGGAATTCAACTTGCCGAATTCGTTGTAGACAGAGCCTACGAAAAAACAATCGATGTAAATCTGTCTGAGATTAAGGCCTTATCGAAAACAATGCGCCGACATTCTGTGGCTTTTGTCATGACCCATAAAACCTATATAGACATGTTTGTCTTGGGTATCGCTTTAGCAAGGCATGGACTCAAAATACCTTACATATTTGCTGGACTCAATATGGCCTTTGCTGGACTTGGCCAACTCGGTAGAAGGTCTGGTGCCATTTTTATCCGAAGAAGTTTTAAAGACGATGAGATATACAAAGCGACCTTACGCTTTTTCATCTCTCAGTTAGTCGAATCTAAAGAACACTTTATGTGGGCCCTAGAGGGCACGCGAAGTCGAACAGGCAAACTGGTATGGCCTAAGATGGGCATCCTCAAGTATATTCATGAGGCCGAATCCCAATCTAAATCTGAAGTAAAGTACATACCAATATCCATCGTTTACGACCTTATCCCTGATGTTGAAGACATGACTCTTGAAGGACGAGGCAAAGACAAGAAAAGCGAGAGCCTTACGTGGTTTTTAAACTACGTTCGAAAAATGGGAGATGATCATGGAAAAGTCTCACTGCGCATTGGAAAGCCCGTAGAATACTCGGACATAGAAAAATCAGTCATCCCAGATGATGAACTTAACGACACGCCATCTATTTCCAAGTTTGCTTTTGAGATTGCTCACCGCATAAATGACATCACACCTGTCACAACTGCCAGTCTAATTTGTACAGGGCTCCTCAGTAAATTTGCCATGACTAAAAGAGGGACAGAGTCTATAGTCTTGCAACTTATGGGAATTATTGAGTCCCAGAAACCGGACTCTTTAGTCGACAGAGGGAAAAACCTATCTCAATCC
>JAHDBE010000068.1 GCA_020630555.1 Saprospiraceae bacterium | reverse complement strand
TTTTTTTCCTACCTTGCATGAAACATTTTTATCATATAAGTGAACGAGCATCTCGATCCTACTAATGAAAAATTCTCACCTGAAGAGAAACAATTGGATAAAGCCTTGCGCCCAAAACAACTGGGTGATTTTAAAGGACAAGCCAAAATCGTAGATAACCTTCATGTGTTTATAGAGGCCGCTAAACTTAGAGAAGAAGCCCTCGATCATGTACTTCTTCATGGACCACCAGGTTTAGGAAAAACTACCCTCTCTCATATTATTAGTAACGAACTAGGGACCAACCTTAAAATGACCTCTGGACCTGTGCTAGAAAAACCTGGAGATCTCGCTGGTCTTCTCACAAATCTGGGAGAAAGAGATGTACTTTTTATCGATGAAATCCATCGACTAAATACAGTGGTAGAGGAATATCTCTATTCGGCTATGGAAGATTATCGTATCGACATCATGATTGATTCAGGACCGAATGCTAGAACTGTTCAAATAAATCTAAATCCTTTTACACTTATTGGTGCAACCACTAGGATGGGTCTTCTAACCGCTCCCATGCGCGCACGCTTTGGCATTTCCTTTTTATTAGATTATTATAATGTCGAAACGCTTAAAAACATCATTTTTAGAAGTGCTGATATTTTGAACATTCCCATCTCTGAGGATGGCGCCGTCGAAATTGCGCGTCGTAGTCGAGGGACACCAAGAATCGCCAATGCGCTCCTCCGTCGAATTCGGGATTTTGCACAAATTAAAGGGGATGGAACCATAGATTTAAAAATTGCGAAATACGGTTTAGATGCCCTCAATGTGGACGAACGAGGTCTAGATGAAATGGATAATAAAATCCTCAGCGCCATCATTCATAAGTTTAAAGGAGGTCCAGTCGGTATTAAAACCATAGCAACAGCCGTAGGTGAAGAATCCGGGACCATCGAAGAGGTACACGAGCCATTCTTAATAATGGAAGGCTTTATCCAGCGCACCCAACGCGGTCGTCTCGTTACCGAAAAAGCCTATAAACATCTAGGTGTTGTACCACCTAAACAAAATGGCGCATTATTCTAATATGTCGGATTTAGACATTTAGTACAGAATTCTCTACTATCCAAGGCTTTAACTAAAAAGGGATGTATCATTGCAGTCCCAATTAACTCTACATAACCCCATTTTTAAACAATCTGCTGTGAGCAGACCCTTATTTACTGATGAATATGCAATCACAGTCTAACACCCTTATTTGTTAAACCCGTTAAGCTTGCTTGACGGGTTTATTTTTTAGGCCTGTGCCGTAGGAGTAAAATTCATTGGTGGAAGATTTGGTTCTGGTTCCTTTATAGGTCCATGCTGTGCCTCGTATCGCTTTACATTATCCATCAATGCACCTAATAATCGTTTGGCATGTTGAGGAGTTAGTATAACTCTTGACTTTACCTTCGCTTTAGGGACATTTGGCATAAGCCGAATAAAATCAAGAACAAACTCAGAATGGCTATGTGAAATAATCGCCAAATTCGAATATACCCCCTCCGCCATTTCTTCGGATAAATCAATGTTTATCTGTTTTCCTGCTTTCTTATCTTCTGCCATTGTTTTAGTTTTATTCTAAAGCTAAGATATGAATGATTTTGAGAAGTACTTCGAGGCCAACAAAGCCATTTGGGAAGAAAAAACCACCCATCATGAAAAATCATCTTTTTATGATGTTCCCTCTTTTCTTGCAGGTCAATCTTCATTAAATGAAATTGAATTAGAATTTCTACGTGATATCTCAGGGAAAAAGATCCTTCATCTACAATGTCACTTTGGTTTGGATTCTCTAAGTATGGCCCGAATGGGAGCTCAAGTAACTGGATTAGATCTGTCTGAAAAATCAATCGAACTCGCCAAAAAACTGAATGAGCAATGTCAATTAAATGTTCAATTTATACAATGTAATGTCTATGATGCCTTAGATCATCTCGACGAAAAATTTGATTTAATATTTACATCATATGGTGCGCTCGTCTGGCTACCAGACCTTGAACTATGGACTGAAATTGTCAATAAACTATTAAAACCTGATGGCGAATGTCTAATCGTTGAGTTTCATCCCTATATCTACACCTTTGATTTTCCAAAAACGGATATAAAATTCAGTTATAAAAACACAGGTCTACCGTATTCTGAATCTAGTGCCAACTCCTACACCGACAACAGTGACCATCGAGAAATGCGTGAATACTTTTGGAGTCATTCAATCGAAGAAGTTATGACAGGATTTATAAAAAGAAAGTACCAGTTTTTAAACTTTAAAGAGTACTACTACTCCCCCTACAATTGTTTCGGAAATTCAGTTGAATCACAAGTTGGAAAATGGGTTTTTGGGGGCTTTAATGTGGATATTCCGCATGTTTATGCCCTTCATGTGAAAAAATCTTAGACATATTTTTTTTTCGTATACATCCTTTACCATTATATAAGTATATGTCGTTCAGTTTCATAGGGCTTTCGCCAATACAATTCTGAATTATAGAGAATTATACATTCCCTTTTTGACTAATAAAGTATACTTTTTACCGTTGTTTATATCTAAATTTGAGCCGAAGAGGTAATTTTCCTCAACAAGCTTATTCCGAAAACCGTAAACTCTTTAGATGGCCCAACATCTATCTGGTACCAGTGGTACTTATGTAAATAATTCATCCCATGAACTGAATCCCACACCAGGGAAATTCTCAGATCATTTCTTGTTATTCTTTATCGCCGCCATAGGTTTCATTGGTAGTGTCTATTTATTCTCCTACTGCGGACCAGAGAAAACAGATAATTCTATTAGTTCGATCACAAGCATCAACAACTCTTCTGTCTTTTCTAACGACACTAGAGAATACGATTTCTCTAAAGAAGTTAATATTGAAGGAGCTTTAGAAGTAGGTCAAAAATTGTCCTTCACGCTGCATGAAAATAATTTTGGAGCCAACTTCCTTCTTGATTTCGGAAACGGTATCGAAAGAATGATAAACTCTAATACCATAGTCAATCATGTGTATTCCAATAGTGGTGATTTTAAGCTACAGCTTAAAGCATTAAAATCAAATAAGCTACAAACCGTTTGTAGTAAGACCATAACAATTCGAGAAAATAAGAAACTCACCCTGAGATAAACTAATCGATTCTTTTTTGAGTTGTAATTCCGTAACTTAAGGAAATGCAACTACTCCGTGATTCGATAGAAAAATCTGTATTTGGTGTCTGTAGCTATTTAGGCCAGAAGATGGGTGTCGCCGCATCCAGGGTACGTGTGTATTTTTTATACACCTCTTTTGTGACTTTTGGATCACCAATTTTAATTTACTTGATTCTTGCCTTTTGGGTAAACGTGAGGAAGTATATCCGAAGAAAGGTATACTTCATTTTAGATTAGTCGTTACCGAAAACATATTGAACAAGATTAGCTCCCATCCGCAATGCTTTAATGCGAAGCTCTTCCGGATCTTTATGCACCGATTGATCCTCCCATCCATCTCCTAAGTCGCATTCGTAAGAATAAAAACATACTAAGCGTCCCTCATGAATAAGTCCAAATCCTTGAGCAGGTTTATCATCATGCTTATGAATTTTGGGTAATCCAGTCTTAAACTCGTATTTCTGATTATAGATCGGATGTTCAAAAGGCAATTCGACAAACTCTAATTCTGGAAAGGTTTTTTTCATGGCAACCCTAACAAAAGGATCCATCCCAAAATTATCGTCAATGTGTAAAAAGCCACCGGCGAGGAGGTACATTCTTAGGTTTTCAGCCTCCTGATCATTAAAGACAACATTTCCGTGCCCCGTCATATGAACAAATGGATAATTAAATAAGTCGACACTGCCTACCTCAACAGTTGCATAATCTCTTTCGAAATTGGTCCCTAAAAACTTGTTACAAAAGCTTGCTAAATTATTTAATGATGTAGGATTCGAATACCAATCCCCTCCCCCATTATATTTCAATAAGGCAAGTTGTAAACTTGGCTCACTTCTGTCCACATTCGCGAAAGCGAAAAAAAAACAACACATAAATAAAAAAGCAATCTTCTTCATAGGTCCAAATATCTACAAATTTTGAGTTTCATATAAATAAACGACCAGTCAGTCTAAATGTTATTTCACTAACTTAACTCAAGAATTATTTTCCTCTCATGAAAAACCATAGGCGATACGATATTGATTGGATTCGAGTTATTGTATTTGATATTTTGATCATTTATCATGTTGGGATGTTTTTTGTCCCATGGGACTGGCATCTTAAAAACAATGACATTGTCGAATGGATTCGATACCCTATGATTTTTATAAACCAATGGAGGATTCCCATTCTTTTTGTGGTCTCTGGTATGGGGACACGTTTTGCGTTATCTCATCGGAGTTCGCGTTTGTACATAATCGAGAGATTTAAAAGACTTTTCATTCCTCTAGTTGTTGGTATTTTACTTATCGTCCCTCCCCAAGTTTATGTTGAGCGTCTTAGCAATGCTGTCTTCTCTGGAAATTACTTGGAGTTCTATCCGCATTTTTTCAATGGCATATATCCGGAAGGTAATTTTAGTTGGCATCATCTATGGTTCTTACCTTACCTATTCGTTATGTCACTGCTTTTTACACCCCTGTTTTTAAAACTTCGATCGGAAAATCGATTAAGTCAATGGTTTAAATCCTTGCTGACCAAATCACCGCTCTTTATTTATCTTTTGGCATTTCCTCTTCTCATTGTCGAAATGTTTTTTGAACCCCATTTCCCTATTACTCATGCATTTTTAGGTGACTGGTACGCCTTAGCCCTCTACAGCCTTCTTTTTATTATTGGTTTCTTCCTCATCACTTTAAAGGATTTGTTTTGGACTTCCGTCAAAAAATCCCGTTATCTGTATCTCGCTATTGGAATAATTGCATTTCCAAGTCTATATTATATGTGGATCAATTATGATGCACACATTCTTATACCTATACTTAAAATAGTAAACCTTTGGAGTTGGATACTTTGCATTTTCGGATTTGCTGCCGTTTATCTTAATAAAGAATCTTCTACGATAAAATATCGAAATCGAGCTGTGTATCCATTTTATATTTTACACCAGACAATAACGGTCTTGATGGGTTATTACATGATGAACTTGAATTGGCATTGGGGATTAAAATTTCTAATCATGGTATTGGGTACCTTCGGTTTAAGTTGGGTCATCTACGAATGGATTATTCTTAAAATTCCTTTCATTCAGCCATTCTTTGGCTTAAAGCCAAAAAGAAATGTCCAACTACTTTAATCAGGAATCAGTTCGCCTATTTTATCGACCACTATCTATGACAGATGTAGAGTCGTGGTTGGAGTTTTTTGATGACAATCCTAACATAGGTTTTATAGGTTTAGACTTTTCAAAGAGTTACGACGAACTTGCACATCAGTGGATCGCAAAACAAATCGAAAGATATGAGGATTGTGGCTTAGGTCATTTAGCTGTCCTTGAAAAATCATCTAATAGCTTTATTGCCATGGCGGGGATAATCCCTAGAGAAATGAATGGAGTAATCGAACATGAAATTGCCTATTCAATTAAACCCAAATTTTGGCGACGAGGATACGGTACTGAAATGGCAAACCACATGCGAACGTACGGACAAGATGTAATTAATCTGTCCAGGTTGATTTCTATTATTCATGTCGAAAACGAAGGTTCAATTAAGGTAGCACAACGAAATCAAATGAAGCTCTGGTACAATATTGATGATTATATGGGTATGCCTTGTCATGTCTACTCTACACATATTACTTAGCATGCTTTTGGGCAAAATTCCATTCAAAAGAAGCTAGGACTAAGACTATTAGAATTTCAAGTATTATATAAATCCAGCCAAGTATTTTTAATACTTCTTTATGCGAATATGACAGGTAAAGTGAATAGACACAATACAACACATTTGCCACGGCTATAATTTTTAAACACAACGCGAAATTCTTTTTTAAAATAAACGCACAGGCGATATCGTAAACAGCGAAAAAACATGGGATCGTTGCTAATATGATCAAGGTTGATTTTGGAATCCCAAAAACGGATTCAAACTTCACTAAAACAATACCGAGCATGAATGCTGAAAACATGGCGCCAATAGCATCTACAACAAATAAAGTTTTAAAGCGCGACACTAAGACATTTGAGGCATTCATAGTCGACTCAAATTCTTATTGCTTCAAAATTTTCTTAGTCATAACTCCTTGTTCAGATTCAAAATGAAGGATATACATACCATTGGCGAAAGCCTCTAAATGAATCTCTTGAGTTTTGGTAAAGTGTCCTTGTAAAAGTTTTGCACCTGAAGAATCCATAAGTTTATATTGGATCACATCAGAACTTTCAGTTGTGAACTGAAGTCTATTCTCTGTAGGATTTGGAAATACTTGAATGGCATTCAATCCAAAGAGATCGTCTACCTGACTCGTCTCCGGCAATTGATATTTATTAAAGAACTCCCATATAACTTGTGAAGCATTAAAATCATTATTGGTAATACCTAGGAGTTCGGGTGAAACATTTGGTGCTCCTGGCCATGTATGCCCTCCATCTGCTATTTTATAAAATTCAACCGTCACATCGTCATCGCATGAAACATACTCAAACAATTCGGCTGTTGATCCATCATCAGGATCTGTATCCTCGACTTCCGTATAGTTTGCTTCTGTATCACATCCGTTGTTATTCACCCACCACGAAACGAGTTCCTCGATTCCCGAACTAAACAAGCTTCCATTGTATAAAACGATTAAATCATTGGTCCCATGAATTTGCATCACGGGTACAGCTTTGCCTGGATTACACACAGATAATTCGGATGGAACCATACTTCCCGTTACCGAAGCAATAGCAGCAATTTTATCAGGATGCTCACAGGCCAATTTATAGCTTAAAAATCCACCATTAGACATACCTGTAGAATAGGTACGAGATAAATTGATGTTGTACTCCTCTTTGAAAAGATCGATCAAAGCAAGAATGAAACCAACGTCATCAACCTCACTCATGCTACCAGGAAAATTTACATTCCACACATTCCCTCCAGTCGCCTGTGGGGTCCCGTTAGGATGACACACAAAAAATCCTTCCGTATTCGATACCACATTAAAACTTGTATACAAGGCTTGCTCCAGAGCATTTGATCCTGCCCCGTGTAAATTAAAAACTAACGGAAGACTTTCACCGCCTTCTTCATATTGCGGTGGAATATGTAATCGATACGTTCGCTCCTCACCATTAAATTCAAAAGATTCAAAGAGATCTGTTTGTGCAACCATACTTATAGAGATACACATTGTTACAAAAACCACGAAGTATTTCTTCATTTCCATATTAAATCAATTTAAGAAGGATTCAAGTTAAGAAATGTAAAGAAGAGTTCGAGTTTTCTGGATAGAGATCAACTTCTTTTAATAACTCCTAGTGCATTTTCCTTCTCCAAATAAATAATTGGTGCCATAGATTGAGGAAGATCCTGATTAAGCGTTTCTAAAGCGCGCATAACATCTTCCACTAAGATTAACTGCATACACACATTGTTACCTTGACAAGGAGGCGTGTCGAATTCGTGAACGCAGGGACTGCAAAACACATTTTTGTATAAGGCCTTTGCGTTCGTTGGCAACTCAAACTGTCTCGGTGAAACAGGACCATATAATCCAATGCTAGGTTTTCCGCAAGCGACTGACATATGAAATGGACCTGTATCATTGCTGATCATAAACTCTGCGGATTTTAGAATGCTAATCAACTGTTTCAGGCTACTTTTTCCAGCTAAGTTAATTACGCGATCAGAATTTAATTTAGAATACAAACTTGCCGTGTATTCGTATTCACTAGGCGAACCAATTAAAGCGATTTTATGATCAGGATATTTTAAGAGCAATTGTTTAATCAACTGTTCGAATGATTCAAGGGGCCATCGTCTTTCCAGGCGCAGTGAACTGGCATTTGGATTGATGACGATATACTTTGATTCTAATCCAAATTCATTTTTGAGAACTTCCGTTAACTCTGGTATATCCTTAAAATTATAACTAGCTGTTACGTGTTTTTGTGTTCCAAGTAGACTAGCCATCTGGAGGTAAATTCTAGAGAGGGGTGCCTTATGATTAAAATAAATCAAATGAGTAAATGTACCGTGACGATATCTTCCCCATTGTAAATGAAAACCTAATCGATTTCGCGCCATACTAAGCGTAGTGATTAAACTACTCATATGTGCGTATATCTCTAAATCGATAAATACATCGTAACGATTTTTTATCAGTTGCCAGATTAATTTTGGGAATCCGAACAGAAAGGACAATCCAGATCCATCATTAATTAAAACGGTTTTATCAATGAAAGGAAGTAAATCCAAAAACGATTTGTTGGCCTGAGTACTTACAAAATGAATCTCGGCGTCAGGATAATGTTGACGTAATGTTTGGAGCAAAGGCGTGGCATGCAAGATACTTCCCATCCCCTTGTATTTGGCGATGGCAATTTTTTTAAAGGATTTATTCAAGTTATGATCAGGCCTTAAAATTTTCCCAACGATGCGTACGAAAAAATCCAATACGAAAACCACATAACGTATTAAATATCGATCAAACCATATTTGCCACTTTACATTCAATCTATGATTTCTTGAATTCGATTAATAGACTTCAAATGTGGCGCCAATTCTGGATCTAAGATTAATTTCCAATTTGATTCCGAATTTTGACAATACGTGTAGATCCAATTTATTGGAACCTGATAGGTTTGTTTCTTATTCAAATCAAGTTCAAAACTCAATCGAATTGTTTGACCATTATCACTAGCAAGTGTAATCCTTTCAGATCTTTTTAATGGTGCTTGGTTAAACTTAAGTTCTAATTTTTCGAAATACATGGTTTCCATCTTATCCATTCGCGAAAGCGAAATAGAATCAGAAGTGATTATATCAAGTTCAATTTCTTTACGGCTATACTCAGAATTGGTTTTTAAGAACATCGGCATATATCCTAAGTCAAAATCATCATAACGCAGGTCATTCACCAAAGTACTATCTTTTTCGAGAGCTAAATCCGGAAGATCTTTTCTCAACCAAATCTCTTTACCTGAAATAATTCGATACGGTTCGTAATTTTTAAAGATGTACTGCGCAACCAAATTATAACGCAGATTATTTGGAATGCCATCCGTAGCATCACCCCATGTCGAAGGATGACTTCGATAAACCACAACTGGTACATCCAAATCTTGAACACGTTTTAAATAGCGCTTTTGTAATTCATCCGTGACTGTATTTTGCAATGCTTGATTAAAATAGGAAGGGACATAACGCTTTGAATGAAAATACAACATGGGAGTATTTGTAAAATCAATAAACGTTTGTGTATCGCTAAAATGTCGGTCGATAAATTTGACGAAATCTAAATATTTGTGTGTTGTTAGAAATCGACTAGCCTGAAACTTTCGGTCTTTATGCTTGATATTATCCTCATGGAGAAAGGAACTTGCTCTTTCGAAAATTGGATGTAATCCTCTTGACTCAGCATATCTAAATTGGCTTACGCCAATAAGGATCACAAAAACAAAAACCCAGTGACGCCATATTTTCGGTGAGAAATAACACGCAAACAAGGCTATGAATAAAAAGACATATGAACTCAAATTAACGTCCGTACCACTCATTAGTGAATGTCGGACAAGACCTCTTTGAAAATTAGCGAAATAAAAGACCCCTAAAAAAATCAAGGCCAATTTCCACGGACTTTTAAACAATCCCAATTTTTCTCTTTCGGACTTCATCAACAAAAACATCAAAGAGAAAAACAGAAGAAAAGGAAAAACGAAATAATGCCATTTAAACAAAAGACCATAATCATTCCGCGAAAGCGTAGGTAAACCATGAGACTGATCCCCTCGATAATACATGAGTGTACTTTGTATTCCATCCATAACTTGATCAAAAGATCTCATCATAACCGCTATCACAATAAAAACCGCAATAGTAAAAACCATTGCACCTACAGCTTTGAATAGTTTGAGTATTTTTTGTTGACTTCGCTGATGCCATAAATACCATATTAGTACAATGGCACTAGCTAACAAATTAGCAAAGCCAACATCAATCTTCCAAAACACCAAAAACAAAGACCATAATCCATACAAGTAAAGTCTACGAAAACTAAAACCATTAATTACTTTATGCAAAAAGACTATACTTAACAGTGGCAATGACATAGCAAACATCGCTCGATTAAAGGGTAACAGTAAAACTACACCTAAAGCGTAATACGGGTTTCTAAATAAATAATGTAGAATTACAAAACCGCAACACGTAGTTAAACCATGTCGTAAAAAATCATAGGTCACATAACTCACCGTTCCATCGAAATCATGAAATAAATGATATACAAAGGGATTAAGATGATCAAATAAATTGTGTGAACTCAAATAATCCAAAAAGGGTAACTCGTCGAACAACTCGAATCGCATCAAAGCATTCGCACTATTTGCTAATTCAAAACTGTCCTGAGGAAAAGGAATTCGATATTGATAGTATGCATAAATCGTGATTCCAAAACAGAACACCATCAACAAATTAATCTTGAACCTATCTGTTAAGCGGAATTTTGTAATTAAGTAAATGCTCAAATAAACAATTCCTAGCACAAAGATCATCAGACCAAGTTCATTGAGTAAACTGTATTCCGATTGACGCCGAATGATTATCTGACGAACACCAAAACAAACCAATGGAAGAAGGTATCCCGGAAATAAATAATTCTCAAGTCTAGTATATCGAACACCAAACTTAGACATCAACACCAAGCCAACGATAAAAACCAATCCGACATAAAAAACGGCTTCATGCCATAAAACCGAACCATGGAAAAAAACCATTAAGAAAGACCAGGCTGCTGACAAACCCAACAAGGATGGTAAGCCAATATCCACTACAAATTTATTCCTCTCAATCAAGGCGTAAATAATGGAAAGTCCAATAAGTGCATAAATTAGATTCAAAGTTGACCCCATGGGTATTCTCCAGAGTTCAACAAAGATTGTCACTAATCCAAATCCCGACAAAGCGGCTATGATACCATAAGCGCTATGAGACACCAAGGATTTAATCTTATGCAAGACAAGCTTACCCAAGAAAAATAATGACAGTGCCAAACCAAGAACTCGCCATATCAAATTCTTCCGTGCAGAAATATCCACATTATCATAAGTGGCCTCCGAAAAAAAACCTTGTGATAAATCCACAATACTATAATCCATCTTGGATAACCAAGTCATTAATGCCACAGATAACGCAAAGGCTAAAATGCTCATGCTATAAATAAAATCGATGGGCTTTTGAATATTCATGGATTACTCAATACATTTAGTGAGATCAAGGTATGCAATAATATTTTAGTGCGTACGTTTTATTGCCAACTCACCTAGATCATTTTAGACAATTTTAAAAATTGATAAAATGAGTTTTTTAAGCCAACTTAAGACTAGCGTCTATTTCAAAATCTTTGTTATTGGATTTTTAATCCTCGTACTTCTTATTCCTGCCACCCTTGTGCAAGGATTAATTTATGAACGTGAAAGCATCCAAAGACAAGCCATCAATGAGGTCAGCGGAAAATGGGGAGGGCCCCAACAATTCTACGGTCCATTCCTTAGCGTACCCTACGACAAGTACGTAAGGAGCAAAAACGAAAACCAAGAAGAAAAATTTACCATCGTTAAAGACTGGATCACTCTGCTCCCAGAGGATTTAAAAATTAACGGAGAAATATTACCCGAAAAAAGATATCGTGGGATTTACGAAGTGGTCGTTTACGCCAGTGACATTTCCTTTAATGGTAAATTTAGAACGGACGGGATAAATGAACTTGGGATTAAAAAAGAAGATATCCATTTTGATCAGGCAACACTTAATATAGGAATAAGTGACTTGAAAGGTATTCAAAAGCAAGTGGAATTAAGATGGAACAACACTCAGTTCTCATTCAATTCTGGCCTCTCAAATCGTGTCATTTCGCCTTCAGGCATTCATGTCGAAGTTCCATTAAAAGATGCAGAAAATAGTCAGCACGACTTTTCGTTCTCGCTAAAACTTAATGGAAGCCAGCATGTGTATTTTACTCCCGTAGGCAAGACAACAGATGTTCATTTAAACTCTAATTGGGATACTCCAAAATTCACAGGAACTTACCTACCCGATTCTCGTGAGGTTTCAAAGGAGGGTTTTGATGCCCATTGGAATATTCTTCATTTAAATAGAAACTATCCTCAGCAATGGGCAGGAAGTCAGTTTAATTTAAACGGCAGTCAATTTGGTACAGATTTACTTTTACCGGTAGATCGATATCAAAAAACTATGCGCGTAGCTAAGTATGCGATTCTATTTCTAGTGATTACCTTCTTGGTATTTTTCTTCGTCGAGGTTTTATACGAAGTGTTTATTCACCCTATTCAATATTTACTTGTCGGAATTGCCCTTGTGGTATTCTACACCC
>JAHDBE010000067.1:3867-12793 GCA_020630555.1 Saprospiraceae bacterium | reverse complement strand
TCTACACCAGTCATCGCTTCGTCTTCGCATGGCGTAACTTCTTGATCGCAGTTTTTTAAATACGAAAGCGAAACACCACGACAATCGGTGTTGTCAGTAAGCGTAATCGTTTTTTCTGTAAAACGGATAGCTTGTTTCATTGCTAACTTATTGAAAATGAATCCATCTGGTCTTTGAAATTGTTTGTTCCAGACGTCATTTTGCCAAAGCTCGCTCATTTTCCCTCGAACCTCTTGTAGGGTTTCGAATCCAAATTGTCCTGGTTGATAAATTCCTGGCATTGTTGTTCTATTTTTACTCTTTATTGAAATAAACTTTATTCGCCTCAGAGAGCATTTCTGTAGGCGCGTCTTGATTTTCCATAGTCCATTTAGAATACTCTACTTGAGTCATATTTTTAAGGTCAGGTAGCTTCCATTCTTGCTCCTTTTCACCTACTTTTCTCGTAAATACTTTTGATTGACTCGTTCCAGCTCCGCCGCTCGAAATACTTGGCGCAGCCATAACAGGGAAAAACCCTTGCTGTGCGTTTTCTAAATGAAACTGCGAGAAACTAACCTCCGCGTATGAATTGTTTGGATCACGATATGGCTTGCCTTCGCTATCTATTAGTGTGAAAACATCGTTACCATTTTCATTCTTAACATCAATTTTCAAACCCATAGATTCTATTTTCTTGATCGTAGAATCAACAGCTAGATTATTTAAATTAATCGCTACTGGTTTGGCGTATTGAGTTAAACCGCTATCCTTATTAGTGACTTGCTCTAAAGACCATCTTCGAACCTTGTCTACTGTATTGAGCTTATTCAATTCAGCAATCTGGGTTTGATACTCTTGATCCTTAACTTTCAAGGCTTTGTCGTGATCTTGAATCATTCTAATAACCCTTTCATCTTTAGTAAGGTCTATTTCTTTTGTTTCAGGATTCGGAGCAACTTTAGTGAAGTGTGTTTGCAATTTCGATAATTTATCATCAGTCCACTTCATTTCCACGCCTATGGATTTAGCTTCATCTTCGAATTGAGCATATGCCTCTTTTCGCCCCTCTCTTTTGTGCCTTTCCTCGGAATCGGCATTAAGAGTATTTAGCTTTTTATTTAAGGCATCCTCAAACGTTTTGTCAATCAATTTTTGATTAGAAATAGGCACTTTTACCCCTTCCTTTTCTTCAGTCAAAGTGGAAGAAATTACACTTACATCTAAGCCCACGAGCTTAGAAATGGTCTCAACTGAGACAGGCATCACCTGAATCATATTTTGAATTTTTATTGGTTACTTATTGTCCTCAGACTTAGCCTTTTCAGGCTTTACCGCTTCGGCCTTTACCTTGGCAGCTTCTTTGCTCATACCCTTAGATTCCGTTACATGGAACACTCCAGGATGCATACTTACAGCCTTATCAGCCCTTTCTTTTGTGGTCTGATATTGCTTCTTTGTTTTTATGTTCGTTAGCGTTACTTTAGCCATTACTTTTTGGTTTTAGTAGTCTTTTTAGCTTCCGCTTTAGACTGTTCGCTATTCGTCTCTTTTTTCTCAGACTCAGGCTTTACCTCAACCTTCACTTCTGTTTTAGCTTCCGATTTAACTTTATCAGCTAATTGCGCTTTCAATTGTTCGATCTCCTGATTCTTTGCTTCTAACTCTTGATCTTTCTTTTGCAAAAGAGGGCTAGAAAGACTTTCTTTGAGTTTTTGCGCTTCAGTGCTTAAGTCAACTTTACTGACCTGAACAAATCCTTGTTTTGTGTGAATTTGGCCACCACTGGTAGCACGCGTCAAAAGCCTAAATGCTTCGGCGGTAAAATTCCTTTCCCTTCCTGTAATTAGTGATTTTGCTCTTATTCTATTTTTCATAAATTTTTATGCTTGAAATGGATCGTCATATCTAGGAATTACGCACTTCTCAGTCCATGTTGAAGTAAATTTGAATGTCTCCAATGAATTCGCACCCCTAAGAAGCTCTACGTCACCGTCGATGGTAGCAAGCGACCAACCGAACAAAGAACCTCCATCGGTAGCCCATGCAAACCATGCATTAAGTCCGCAAGAAATTTCTCTTAAAAAATCAAAATTGACAGGGTTGACATCGATGATATCCCAATTGTATTGGTAGGTTTTATCAATCACTATCTCCTCACTCTTGTATTCGAATGTATTCTTTGTTGGAAGCGGTAAATCACCAACGGCTGTAAAACATCTGATGTATGGAGCTTCTTTGGTTTCGTTGTCAATTAACGACATCCAAGCATCTACATCCGTCATCTCTGCATCAGTTAGCGGAGGGGTTAATGTTCCGTCATAAGGAGCTAAATAAACTCGACAGCCCTCAGAACTTCGTCTATCCCATGTCTTTAAACAAGGGTTACTCTGCACACAGGGAATCCCTGTTGTTTCACAATCTCCACCGCAATTCGGACATGGTAAATTCGGATAACCTACTGACATTTATTGAAAATTATAATTCAAATAAACGCCCGTTTTTCACCCGTTACGGTGTTTTATTTGGTGTTTAAAATGTTCTTTGCAGTAGTTTTTTAATTGGTTAGTGTGGCTGAAAAATGCATGTTTTTTGCTCCTCTATTGGTAGTAAACCCTATTTCTCCATAAACACCACCTATGCATTTGGGCATGACTATTTTTTCGAAAGCCCATCCATCCATATCTTCGAACTCTTCCTTGTAGGTTCCTGTTTTGATGTGCCATTGTTTTTGAACCTTGATGCAATTTTTCTTCACCCTATATCTAGCTTGTGGAACTATCCATTGATCGTGAGTATGTCCAGAATGGCATACATCCGCGTCGGGACAAATCGCAGCGTACCTAGTAACACCTAAAGTTCCTTTTGTTATAATTCCACCCCAATTGCCATGATGATAAAATTCTGTAAATGTTTGACCATTGCCGCCCTTAGACCTAAATCTATGTACCACGTGTCCTCCGTATCCACCAACCTGAATGTTTGTATTATTTCTTTGGTTTAACCTATCAACTAATCTAGTTAGCACGCATGATTCCATTCTATTTGAAACACTCGTTTCGTGGTTTCCTTTGAATATTATCGCAATGTTTTTAGCGAAAGGTGACAAAAACTCCACCGCGTCATTTAACACATTGTCAATATAATACCCAGATCCAACATAACCTTTTGGTAGTGCAGACTTTGCCGATCTTGGATCATATTTACCTTGCATTAAACAAAGTGTGTCGCCATTCAAAATAATCATTCTATTTTCCTTAACGGCTTTTGTTAAATCCCCTCTAAGTCTCTTTCTATTGCACTTATTGTTATCTAAATGAAGATCGGAAGCCCAAAACATCTTTGAAATGTAGTTTCCTACATTGTGCCTAATTTCAAATAAACCCTTGTCTATTTTTGTAATGCTTTTAAATAACGGCATGTATGATTTTTAATACGGTAAAATGAAAAATTGTTCTTAATGAATGAATTATAATACCTTAATAAACGCCTTGTTTGCTTTGTATTGAGTTGGATACGCCGATTCTGTCACAGCAGCCCATTCGGCTAAATCTTGGCTGTAATACCCTGCGATAAAACCACCTTTCTTGATGTCGTACATATTAGCGTAAATATATTTTACACCGCGTATCGTTATGCTTTCTGATATCATTTTGGTTTTAAAAAAGCCAATGATTATTTTGATCGTTGGAATAGCTGCTGTTATCGCTGTGATAATTGTTACAGGATCAATTTCGGGTCTTACTATGTTTGTGGCAAGGTTGTATTCAATTTTTTTAAATCTCATTTCCTACGATTTTATGTTAAAGAAAAATATTACTTCAAAGTCCCAATCTTCTGAGTTGTCTTTCGCGCTGATGCATACCTTATATTCTCTATTGGGTGCTGTATAGTCTTCAAAATTCTGTCTTTGAGAGTGAGTTATCTCCCAAACAGGTGGGGGATTAATAAATCCATTAAAAGCACTTCCATATCGCCTTTTTATTCGCCTTTCTTGCTTGTCGTACTCTTTGGCAAATGATGCAATATTCAATATATCATTTCCTAGATTCTTTATATTGAATCTTAATTTTAAATTATGATCTTTGTTTATTTTTAAAAAACTTGGTAGCATGGTTGTTTTGTTTTTAATTCGAAAATCAACATCCTTGATATAATATAGTCACCGTCGTAGACCCCAAACACCCTTCGACCGTCACCTCCCATATACTTGCTCCTCCTAAATCAACAACACCCGAACAGTTCATACCAAAATCGCTAGTAGTACCGCAGGTCTCTTCTATGATTATGTCGGTCCCTGAAATAATAGCCGTTAAACTTGTAGTCCCAACGCTTGAAGATGAAGAATACACCAAATTGGTGGTAGCTGTAACATCTCCGCATATATCGATAAGGGGGAGCGTGTAAGATGAAGCACCTGAACAAGCGCACCCATCAACTTGGTAGTCAGCGCATCCGCTTGAAAGAGGAATAAATGCCGGTTCATCAGCGAAATAAATTCCTGGAGGATCATCACAGCAGCATAAGCAATCAAAATCAGGTGCACTCAATACATAATCATCGGTCACCAATGGCAAGCTAAACATCGGATCAACAAAATCGCATGTGGTTTCTACTTGGTAGGTATCTAGCTCTATTGTCAATATTCCGCCCTCAACAAATGTTCTAGGGCATACATCGAAGATTTGTATGTTTTGGACCTGACCAGTACCACACGCAAACGAAACAGCACCCGTTTCTGAAAACTGCCTAACCCCGTCGTAGTACACATCTACATCAATTGCCTGAAAATCAAGTGCAAAATCACTACAGCATTCGCATCCATCCAGCGTGATAAACTCATTCAAGTAAACCCTCCAGCTAGAATTACCATTTATGTCATCGAAGCACAGTAAGCTATCTATAACTGGATTAATAGATGTCAGGGATACCTCGCAGCAACCTTCAAAAATAAACTCATGGTAAGACGTGTCAGAACAACAAGTGTCACCAACTATGTATACCCACTCCTGAGTATCGCAATCTATTTCTATCCATTCTACTTGAACATCCCAATTTAAGCCCACCCCGTCCACGAACCAAGTACCACCTTCATCTGCTTGAATACAATCAAAAGGAATGAATTGTGCACTTAATTGTGCGCTTAAAAAAAGTATGAATATTATTAATCTCATGGTTTAGTAATGGTTTTTGTTGTGTTTGGACCTGCATCACGTTTGATAAAATTGTAGTCAAAAGTCACTTCTGGACACCCGTCTAAATTGCCGATTAGATTATAGGTAGTGTCTTCTGTAGGTGTTAATACATCTCCTGAACTATAAGGGTCGCCATTTACCGTCCAAGTGTACCCCTCGTAACCTGTGATCTCAAATTGAACCTCGCAGTTTACGCAAATAACATTTATTGATCCTGTCGGGCATGGTGATTCTTCACATTCACCACAATTGCATATTGGCACGGGATTATCGCAAGTATTGCAGATGTTTACATTTATTTTATTGGGAATATTTACATTTATATCCGCGTCTTGCAATAATTCAATAAAATGATCCCAATTGCATATTTCGAACTGTTGTTTTTCTTCAGGAATTAAGCACACGTAAAGTTTTGACTTAACGCACCCATCGCAAGTGATATACAGCAAATAACCCCCCGATTCTGTCGGCGTGTATTGCTCAGAAGTAGAAACAGGTGTTTCAGCATCACCGTCTACTATTTTTGTCCATTGGAAAACAGGGTTTTCGCAATCTCCTGTAATTGTTGGTGAAAGCTGTCCGTTTTCGTCCTTGCTAATTGAAAAGTCAAAATTACAAGCTCCATCTCCGCACTCGACAATCTGTATATCTTCGCACGATTCAGTAGTTACTTTAACCGTATAAGCTCCATCTTCGGGGACCGTAAATGGGAAAGCGTTTCCTATTTCGTTGCCGTCATTATCACAAATCTTTACAACGGGTGTTTCTCCATCAGGAACCCCATTTATTGCTCCATCGATAGTTAGTCCATTGCAAATGAGGTCTACACTAAAATTGGCGCAAGGGTCCAGACATAAATAGGAAGTAGTTGCTGTACAGCCTGCTATCGTTATGGTCAATTCATAGGTTCCATAAGGGCCTTTTACAACCGTTTCGGAACTACCTTCATAAATACCGTTCACCTCCCACGAAACTAAAGGTGTAGCCGTGTCGTCGGGGTTGTTTATTATATTGTAGGTTAATACCCCACCATTTTCTATTATTTCAATCTCGTATCCTTCACAATCAATTGGTGGGTCTGGGTTGTCGTCACAATCAATAAATGGAGCGTTATTATATGAAGATTCGCAGCATCCATCTGCTTTCTCTAATTCAGGGCAAGTCCATGAAACACCCATTCTACCATAACACCCTGCACCTGAAACTCCGATAAAACTATTTAGCCTCCATTTGCAGCCAGCTTCAACATTGATCAGATCGATATTTGCAAAATACTTAATGAATAACATTGATTCATAAAGGGAATTACTACCTATTACCGTCGCATTATTGGTTATAGATACACTCGTGTAAATATCTTTTTCATCATTATTGCCGTTGGTTAATGTTTCTAGGTTCTCACTAATATTTGGCGACCCCGGTTCGAAGTTCTTAAGGTATAGGCAATTTGTAAACCCATTTGAAAAACAGCCATAATCGGCTGAATCGCAATCATCTGAATACTCAATCTTATAACATACATCAGGGCATATGTTAAAAAGCTCTGAGTAGTACGTCTTAAGTCCGTCGGGAGTACCAAAGAGCAGTTCAATATAATATCCTTGCGAGGCTGTAACTTGACCACTTAATCCGCTTACCTGAAAGAAGCCCTCATCATTTCCGTCATTGTCCACATCTTTGAAAATCTCGGTTCCTATCACATCCCCTGTGGGGACTAAGTTCCCTATTTCATTGTATATGGCCGCGCCAAAGAATATGTATTGATCATTTCCATACGTAAACTGAAAATTAACCGCATCTTTGTTAGGGAAAACAAAGGGCGTTTTTTTCGTTTGGCCACAACAAAGCCTCTCTTTTTCAGAAGAGTAAAAAGGTAGTGTTGATATTTTACTTATTGGTATTCTCATGCTAACATCTAAATGATGGTGTTAATTCAATTACATTACTAGGAACCGTCCTACACACTTCATCCCTTTTTGGCCGTCCCCATCCAAATTGAGTTTTCACACCGTCCCAAGGCTTAAATATCTTCCAATCTTTACAGCACATTCTAAATTGTATAGTTTCTTGATTCCTTTGGTATCGTGTTGTTTTAAAAGGCTGACTACGTCCATTCATTTCGCCTCTAAACAAAGGTCTATCGTGCAGCCAATACTTTTCAATTACATGAGACCAAGCGAATGGGTAGTTGATCACAGTTTCATTCGAGATACTTCCAACACCTGTAATTATATCACCATACTGATCTAAAGCAATAGGTACCATTGATAGAAGTATATCATTATTGTTTACGTATTCCTCATTATTATAAATGCTTCCAATGTCTGTAATTGAGCACTCTTGTTTATGTGTTTTGTCTTGCGTTACAAGGTTATCATCCGAACACTCAATAAAATACTTGATATAGGCGTTTGTCCATTCTACGTTTGAGGTTTTTATCTTATCCTCAAAAAATTCATTTAATGGAAAATTGGTTTTATCATAGGTGTATTTTCGCTTTCCTTTGATGCACTTCAAAAAGTGATTTTGTGTTAAATCGAGCATCTTTCTTGAAATGTTGAACGAAACATGTTCTATTCTTACGCATTGAGCGTTTTCATCAAAAAACATTTCTAAATTATACCTCTCTTTATAGTCCCTGTAAATCTCACCTATGCACTTTTCAAACTTTCGGGCGTTGTCCTCCGCGTTGGGTCTAATGATGTCACTAGCCTGAAATAACACAACGTTAGACAACTCCATTGCAGCACAAGCATACTCTTTATTATTTGGGGCATCTCCAACACGATTTATATTCAGAAAATCGGAGCAGATCGGATATTCACACCCGTAACATTCAGTTAGGTAATTGAATGCAGATTCTAGCGTTACACCGTTGTCGGATTCTATGTCTATTACTTCGTAGATAGTGAATAAAGATTTTGGAAACCTCGTTGTTTTCGGGCTGGCAACAAGTACTGGACCATAATACTGACCGTTTTCTAGCTGCCAAGTTGGGTTGTGCTGGGTTGTCGAACATTGACGGCAGTATAATACACGCCTTGTGACTATTGAATCAATAAAAAAGTCATCAACTATTAATTCATTCTCAACTACTACCCATCCATAGCCTAACGGTGGTGCTGGAAACCCTACCGCTGCATCGGCCTCCGCTAGAGTGTTGAATATCCCTACATTATTAACCAGTCTTAATTCACAAACAATCTCGCCTTTAATTGTATCAACCGTAACCCTGTCTTCTATTTCGAATAGATTCTTCTTAGTCTTCCAATTCTCCAAAAGGCATGTGTATTGATCAACGGTTCTTGGTTTGATCGTAACCCTGCATCTTGATTCGTTCCAATCTCCCTCCTTAAATGGTAGATAACCTTTCCAATGTGGCTCAAATTGTCCATCACACCTTTCTTCAATCTCGATGGGTATTTTATAGCAGATATTACATTGCCTTTCAAGATCATACAATGCCGTAAACGTGTGATGTGGGTTGTCTTTGTGATCATCAAAGATTAAAGCCGTATCCAGCTCATACCTCCAGGCGCAAAGATCATCATTCCACCTCCAGCAAAACTTAATTGATTTGTTGCATGGGTAGACCCTTACCCTTCCTTGATTAGGTAGTTCTAGGTAAAATCTATATTGGCTGTTTAGGGTCATGTTTGATTTTCTTTATCCTACAATCACTTTAAAATTATTAAGCCAAACAATGTATTCTTCTATGCTCAATTTAAAATCATGTTTACCGAGTTTATCAT
>JAHDBE010000067.1:2016-3767 GCA_020630555.1 Saprospiraceae bacterium | reverse complement strand
CAAACAATGTATTCTTCTATGCTCAATTTAAAATCATGTTTACCGAGTTTATCATTAGTTTTCAAGATCTTCAAAATATTGTTTCAGTTCTGGTCTTAATCTTGTAGCTCTAGCCTTGCTTATCCACGATGGAAAATGTCTGCAATTGTGTCCTCCGAAGTCCTTCAAAGGGCTGTAATTTTCATTTTTACCATTAAATTCTCCTTTGCTCTTGTTGGTGTATCCTTCGTAAATATCTGCCGATGTGCCAAAATTCAAGACCTCTTCTATCGTGAATGCTTGACGGTTTCGCACCTTACAAAAATCCCTACTGTCATCAATGAGTCCTCCGGTATATACAAAAACCCTCAATCCTAACTTATTAGCGTACCTATTATGTGTTACCCTGTCAAACCTCGCAAACTCATCCGTGGTTAAAGTTTGGAAGTGCCTCTCAAGACCTCCCAGCGTTTTGTCAGGCGTTATGTATTCCTTTATTCCCTGCCTTAGTTCTTTCATTGTCACGCCCTGCTGTATTGCGTCAGCCGCCAATTCTCTAAACTTTTGGTATGGCTCTTCAAAATCACCCAACTTCGCAAGCCAGCCCACTTTGTCAATGATCAGCTTTTCGTCCCTAATGGAAACCCCATACCTTTTAAGCATGAATTTTTCAATGGTATTGCGCTGTTTTTTAGCTTCATCTCCAACCTCTTCTAAGAAATACTTATTATTCAGCCTTAGAATTTTCAAATACTGTTTAGCTACCCATGATAAAAGAGGGTTTACTTTCTTTTTCCTGAAATCTTGCTGAATAAAGTTTAATCTACTCATTTTCAAGAGATTGGAATTTGTGGATTTTATCTTATCTCCATCAAACGAAAGTTCACTTTCTAGCTCCTGAATAACCAGCTTCAATAATTCGCCTTGCAGATTCTTTAACCTGCGCTTAAATGCCTTTTCAATTACATCGATTAGGCGTTGTCTTTGTTTTTCCTGATGTAGCATTATGAAGCATCGTCTTTTGAAACTTTTGTTTCAGGTATTAATTTTGCAGCAGTAGCCCTATCAAATCCGAACCTTTGAGATGCTTCTATTATGTTTTCCTCTTCTTCACTACTTAATCCATCACCAAGTCCAGCATCCAAAGGACTAACAATATCTTGTTCAACCTTTAATGGCGTTTCTTCTATAATCCTAGATACTATTCCATCAATGACTTCTTTCTGCTTGTCATAAGGTATGTTTATAAAATCCTTATGCCGTGGATCGTTTTTAATTTCAAGTGTTATATCATCCCAACAAACCCATTTCACACGCTTTGGGTGGTTACTTGGAAGCATATTCAACGCGGAAATAGCCTCACTTTCATTTCTGTCTGAAAATGGCCTAAATTTATCCAACGCCTCAATACATCTCAATAGCTCTTTGTTATCTGCGTATTCCCTTTCTCTTATGTCTTTTTCTATGGATTTTACTATATCTGAACTTGCTCCTGATTCTTTGGCAGACTTAAGTAGTGTTATCATTTCAGAAGTGCTTAATAACTTGAAGTCACTTGGATATTTTCTTGCACACGTAATACTTGAAACACCATAATACTTACTCATTTGATCAACTATAGACTCCCAAAGTCTAGCCTTGTGCGCTGCATATTCATACAGTACATTGTTTACTCCCTTAAGTAGTGATCTAATTTCTGTTGCAGTTTGAGCAACCATTTCTTTTCGATCAAAGACATTTGTGCCAAACATACCTAAAGCAATCTTAATTTC
>JAHDBE010000067.1:0-2006 GCA_020630555.1 Saprospiraceae bacterium | reverse complement strand
AGTTTATCTAAACTGTTGACTAAAAACTCTATAGATGTAGCTGGAATCTCTTGATAGTGAGCGTATTTCGAAAGATCAGGTATTTCTTCATTGTCGGGGTTTTTGCTTCTTAGCGGTATTTCGAGCGTTACTATATCTTGCTCGTTAGTGTGAATCATTTTTATGGATTCCACACCTGAACCCTTACACTTATTGCAAATTTCAGCACCTACGTGACCATTGTTGCATACTTGACCCTTTTCGTTCTTATAACTACACGGTGGGACCAAGAACCACGCCTTAATGAAGCCATACATCTTGATTATGTTGTCGTACCTTGATTTTTTGCCGATATGCTCCTTAAATAAATGCTCTACCGGGCAAAATGGGCTTTCATTAATATTGTATTCGTACTTAGATGATTTTCCATAACCTAAACTATAAACAGGAACATGACCCGTATCATGGTTGTGGCTTCTTGTGTAATAAGCCACCTTAGTTTCGTCTACTTTTTCCAGGACCTCAACAGTAAATGATTCTAATTGTATATCAGGAGTCTTGCCGTCCTCTTTTAATACAAACTCATAGGAATTTTTGGGCGTGTAAACCCTCCAAATTGTCGTTTTAGTAGACTTAGCTTTATACTTATCTATCTGTTTGCTATTGTCTACATATTGTTCTGTCGCTGCTTTAGATTTGTTTACTTCCTCGTATTCGTCTTTGAAAACAATAAACTGTAGTACCCCATCCTTTACAAAAGGGTAGGTAGCGTCCTCTGAAGGAATAATTAAAGGATAACAGTTTGGTGTCTCGGTTTTTGGGTCGAAAGGCTTAAAATCTATCAGTAACCATGAGTTAGGGTCAATAGCAGCTTGATTGAACGCAATTAAATCTAAGTAATCACTTAAGCTCTGCTTACCGTTGAAATTAGCGATATTCTCATTAAATGCTTTTTTCTTTTTTTCATCTGCCTCAATATCCAGCGTTTCTTTGATATTATCGCATCGATCAACTTCCTTGTAGACGGACCTCAATCGATTGAACAAGTAAGGTGTGTGCGTATTATAGGTGTGGTTTCGCTGCTTAACCTGTTTTTCGTTTCGGTTTGTGGTTTGCTCCCTTAGGTAGCATTCTTGGTCATCTCCACTCTCGAAACTTCTCCACTTCTTTTCAATATCTACTGTTTCATTGTAGTATTTGTGCTGGTAGCCATTAGCGATAACCTCTTTAGCTAATTCTAGTATTTTTTCTTCAGATAAAAAATTTATCATTCAGCAAATAATGGAAGTTTAATAATTAGTTACGGTGTTTTATTTTTGGTTTTCTATGACAGGAACATTATGATTAAATCCTTGATCTCTTTGCAAAAACAGAAAAACCCGTAAATGCTGAAGAAAAAACCTAGTATCGATAGTTTTCTTAGGTGTCTGGGCATAGTTGTTTTTTTTGTCTCTTCTAGTGTAGTCTTATGATTGATAATTTCAATGCATTGATCACAATCTTGTACCCTTAAGCCACTCAGGGAGTGTTCCAAAGACTTTCTTTATTAAATAAAATAGCATATAATCAAATGCATCTGAATGGTGTCCTACAATCTCAAATGTTACACCATCCTTTTTCTTTTTTTCCTTGAACTTCTTACCGTTTGCATCCATCTTAACCTTCTCTAAATCTACTATGCATTCACTCCCGTTTTCTTCGTCTAGCCTTACTTGAATATCAATATCATCATGCAGAATCTTATTGATCACGTGAACCCTTTGTTCGTGAAATGGATTAGATTTTAGTAATCTCAGATTATCATAATTGACATAACCCCTCATTGATTCAATTAGTACGTCGTAAAATGATCTCATCTTCTTTACAGGTTGTTGGTTTCTTCCGCTTGTATCTCCATATACATAAAGACCGTACTTTAACACATGCTCCCAATCTGTTAGGAATCTCAAACAACTATCTTCAATAGTGTTCTCAGGTGGCTCTAAGCTGTATGATTTTATACATCTAAGCTGCCATTTATCCTCAAT
>JAHDBE010000066.1 GCA_020630555.1 Saprospiraceae bacterium | reverse complement strand
CAATGTCTTGTCCTGTCAAGTAAAAGTTTTGGATAGGAGTCTTAGGTTTTAGAAGGTCTTGCCTAAAACGAGTTGGTGTATGATCCAGTCCATATAATTCACCATGTTCATAATTCATGAAATGTTTGGTTGTTAAGGGTGTTGATAATTCGTAATGTTCGATTTTTCCTTTGGTTTTTGGCACATGTTTGTAAAGAACTTGGAGTAAACGCTGAGATAAAGATTCTTTTAATTCATTGTAATCGTCGCCGCGTTTCATCCATCGCGTTCCGTCCCATTTTAGAAAACTGTTGTATGGAATTAGTGTAATCACATCTATGGTGCTTTTGCCTGGATATCGATTACTCCAATCGGGATCCTTAGCTGATGGAAAAGAAACATAGATCAGCGGAAATTCTTCATTAATGTTTTGAAGGTAAGTGTCTACACGACTATCGTGATCGCCTTCTTTAGGATAAATCCAGAAGTTAGTTTTAGGTAATTCTAAATCTTTAGGACTTCCGTCAAGGCCAATGTAAAGACAGCCATGGGCAACGGAGGGTGTTATTTTAGCAAGCTTTTGTTTTAAATTAAGTCTTGTTCTTTGGTCCTCTGGTATAAGCTTGGTAAAGCTGTTAATGATACCAGTACCACTTATAATCTGATTTGCATAAAAGCAGCGACCATTAGACATTTTTACACCTTTCGCTCTTTTATTTTCTATAATGATCTCATTTACCTCTGCGCTTATGAGAATTGTTCCTCCAGCTTTTTCTATAACATTATCCACATGTTTTACAATCTCTCCAGAACCTCCAATAGGAAAATAACCTCCATTGAAATAATGTTTGGTCACGGTAGCATGCATGTAGAAGCTGCTTTTTTTTGGCGTAAGCCCATAATCCCCATATTGCCCGCAAAGAACTTTTATGAGTTTTTCGTTGGTGGTGAGTGAACTAATAACTTCATAGGTGGTTTGATCGGAGTAGCTGTAAAATTCTTTATTCATTACACCCCCTATAACTTTGCTCAGCATATTTGGTAAAGCCTTTCCCATGAAATAATTACGACTTGCTTTTGTGGCTTTGAAAACTAAATCGACGTATTCGTCTATGGCTTTGTGTTCTTCAGGAAAGTAAGATTTCATTTTCTCTTTCCAGTTTTTGACGCCTTTGACGTAATCATAACTCTCATCACCAATAAATATCCTATCATAGACTTCACCCATGTCTGCCCAATGCAACTGCCCGTCTGTGATGTAGTCAAATAGTTTTTTAAGGATGCTTTTATCGCGATTCATCTCGCCGATATAATGAATGCCAACATCCCATTCAAATCCTTTTCTCTTGAAAATATGAGTAAAGCCGCCTGCAGTATAATGTCTTTCCAAGACGAGCACTTTTTGTCCTTCTTTGGATAAGATAGCGGCTGCCGTTAATGAACCAATTCCGGATCCGATAAGTATTGTATCGTAATTCGAAGCGAGAGTTGGAGTTTTCTTGTATGATTGTATCACCTGAACTGTTTTAGTCAAGATAAAGAATAGATCTTCTTTGTACTAATGAGGCGAATTAAATGTTTCTAAACTGCCAAAATGTAAAAGAGGATTATACTTAAAATACCACCAGTAAGACCTATTATAGTGGAAGCTACTGTCCATGTTTTCATGGCTTGAGTTTCTGTGAGTTGGAGATATTCTTTAGGAAGCCAAAATCCACTGTCGTTAAGATGGGATGCCATGGTTGCGCCTGAGCTAATGGCTATAACGATACAGGCCAACTGAGCTGGACTTGTAGCATATGAAACTAAGAGAGGAGCTACAAGACTGGCTGCTGTGATCATGGCCACTGTGGCCGAACCTTGCAGTACCCGAATTATAGTAGCGGCAAAAAATGCAAATACAATAATGCCGAGTCCCCATGATTGCATTTGAGTTGCAATTATTTCACCGAGTCCGGTCTCGATAAGAGTTTGTTTGTACACACCACCGGCTCCAGTAACTAATATGATTATTCCTGCAGGATATAGAGATTGATTACTGATCTGAAGGAGTTTAGAAGGGGTTAAGTTGTTTTTGATGCCAAGAAAATACCAAGCAATTAAATTCGCAAGTATTAAGGCACTAAAAGGGTGTCCTAATAAAATGGCAGAATCTAACCATTTGTTTGGCTCGATGATCGGATTATCTCCTTTGGTAATTTGTTTAAGTATCGTAGCGACAAGAATGAGTATTATCGGTAAAAAGATGATAAGGATTATACCAAGAAAAGAAGGGATTATTTTATTCTCCTCGTCGTCCATGTCAACAAAATCTTCAAGTTGGATATTAAGACGATTACCGATGAATTTTCCGTAAAGGATTCCACCGGTATACGCCATAGGCAATCCGATAATTACTCCTAACAAGATTACCCAACCCATAGAAGCGCCGAGGGTTTCTGCAACAGCAATTGGACCTGGGGTTGGGGGAATGCAAGCATGTGTCACGGCTAAACCTGCAAGCAAAGGAACAGCATAATAAATAATAGATTTTTTTGTTCGTTTATGAATGGCGTGGATAATGGGGAAAAGAATGATGAATCCTACATCAAAAAAGACAGGAATCGCAACGAGAAATCCACTTAACATCAAAGCCCAAGAGGCTTTCTTGTCCCCCGTTTTTGAAAGTAGGGTGTTGGCGATGACAGTTGCACTATTTGTTTTTTCTAAAATACCACCAAATAAAGTACCGAGCCCAACGACCGTTGCAACAAAACCCAGGGTGCCTCCCATCCCTTCTTGGATCAGGTTAATTATTTCTGAGCTATTTAGTCCAGCGCCATATGCGGTGACCATACTTGCGATAAGTAAAGCAATAAATGCTGGTATTTTTTGCTTCATGATTAAATAAAGCAAGAGCAGGATTCCAAAGACGAAACTAAATAATAGGGATGCGCTCATGGTTAAATTTGAGGCCAATTAAAATGATGCGAATTACCATAGGGATCGGATTTTAATTTGTAGGTATGTGCCCCAAAGAAATCTCTTTGAGCTTGAATCATATTGGCGTTTCCATCCTCTTGAATGAGAGATTTGAAATACTGAATACTCGCGGATATGGCTGGAGCTGGTAGAGCAGATTCTGAAATGTTTTTAAATGTTTGATTTACTTTGACCCAATTGGAATTAATATAGTCTGAGAAATAAGGGTTTTGCAAGAAATCTATTGTTGTATCGGTTTTTAAAATATCCAATAACAAAGAGGATCGAATAATGCATCCAGCTGTCCACACAGTATATAGATTTCTCAAGTCAATTTTCCAATCATGTTTTATGGAAGCGGCTTTAATCAAGTTAATGCCTTGATGGTGATTTAGAATTCGACAGCTCTGATAAACATGCATAAGCTGGTCGGTATCTATTTTGACGGAAGTCGGAAAAGCCGGAAATGATTTTGAAAAAGCTTTTCGTTCATTTTTGAAGAAGGACTGATATCTAGCAAAAAGTGCCGCGGTGATCGTCGGTATAGCTACACCTAATTCTGAAGCGGCAATCGTCGTCCATGCTCCAGTGCCTTTGTTTCCAGCTTTATCTAAAATGGTGTCTAACACTAATTGGTTATCATTGACTTTCGTCAAAAGAATTTTAATTGTAATGTCGAGTAAGTAACTGTCATAACCCTGTTCAGACCAAGAAGTGAACACTGCGGATATTTGTTCGGGAGATAACTTGTTTTGATACCTCAAAAGAGCATAACATTCAGCTATTAGTTGCATTTCTCCATACTCGATACCGTTGTGGACCATTTTTACAAAATGTCCTGCTCCGCCTTTTCCGATATGATTACAACACGGAGATCCTAAAGGGGAAGTAGCAGCAATTGTTGTAAAAATATTTTCTATTTTTTGATAGGCTTTAAAGTCGCCTCCTGGCATAATCGAGGGTCCCATTAAAGCGCCTTGCTCGCCACCGGACACCCCACTTCCAATAAAGTGAATGTCAAGTGCTTTGAGCTTGTCATATCTTTTTTGTGTGTCATTATAGTTAGAGTTTCCTCCGTCTATAATGATATCTTCCTTTGATAGTAAAGGGGTTAATCTATCGATTACAGAATCGACGGGTTTACCAGCATTTACCATGACAAGTACTTTCCGAGGTAAAGAAAGGGAATTAACGAACTCCTTTAAATCATCAAAAGCTAGAGCGTTTTTTAGTTCGTCATGATTTTCTTTTTTAGAGATGGCAACATTTTCTTCTTCGCCATCTACATGTCTATTATAAATGGATAAAGAAAACTCATTTCGACCAATATTCCGGGCAATACTTGTGCCCATAACTCCGAGTCCAATGACGCCAATTTCGGATTTCTGTTTCAAGATATTTTCTATTTTGTCAACAATTGATTGTGGCTTTTCTGAGATCTTCAAAATATAACCTTTACTGGGGTTTTCATAAGAATCAAATTGAGAATCTAGCAAACTAGAAGGCATGAAATGGTCTTGCCTTTGTTCCATCCGTTTTAGAATAAGCTCTTTTTCTCCCTGTAGATGAATGAAAACATAATGCGATAAATCTTTTATTAGGATCTCCCGATATGATTCTTTTAGTGCTGAGCAACTAAAAATAGCTGCACCAGAACTTCTGGCTTTTTTGTTAATGGCATCTAACCAATCCCATCGATCCACATCTGTTAGAGGGATGCCCGATGTCATTTTCTGAATATTTTGTTCAGGATGAAAATCATCCCCGTCATAAAAGGGTAATTGAAGCCTTTCGCTTAGGAGTTTACCTAATGTTGTTTTCCCAGTACCGGATACTCCTGTGATGAAGATTGTTTTGATCTTTACGATATGTACGGAATTTATTTAGCAAGAATAAAAAAATGCGATTGGTGAATTGCCAACCGCATTAATAAATTTAATAACTTTTTGTCGATCCCTATTTACAATCTGGTTCAAGCCTTACCGGATCTTGACATTCTAATGGCTCACCATTTTCGTTTAATAAAAAGAAATAAAAAAACGATGGTTCACCGTTACATGCATCTTCTAAAATCCAACTCTGACTCTCAGCTGGGATACTATGTTCAGTTTTTCCTTCGGAGTTTCTAATTTCTAAATTACATTCTGAATTGTTAGTTACGGCAACTCTGTATATACAGCAATCATTCAATTCATCATAATACATAAACTGTATAGAGTGATCAATTAAATCGCAATCGCAATCGCAGTTTTTATAGATTTTCCCGTTAGTAATACGACAATTAACTCGGCCTCCAAAAAGTGAATAGCCAGTAACATTAAAGCAAATTACATCACCTTCGTAATTTTCTGGCCATGTAAAAACATATGTGTTCGATCCTAAAACATATTCTGAATCGCCATTTGAAAATTCCCATTGATACCCAAACGCGAGATTACCTATGTCAACGGTAATTAAATACTCACCGTTTCCTAAGCATTCTACTGTATATTCACCTTCACACCATTCTACTTCGTTTCTGTTTTCGATATGGTGCTCTTTAATATTTATGTGCTCGTCGTAAATATCTGTAGTGCAACTAATTGTTAATAAAGTGATTAAAATATATAAATATCTGCTTATCGAATTTTTCATAGTAATTTCAGTTTATTATTTCGTTAATAATACACGGTCAGAGAATTTAAAGCCGTCATTGCTTTCAGCAGTAAGAATATAAATTCCGCTTTCTAAATGCCCAAGAGATAGCAGTATTTTGGATTTTTCCAGAGTGTTCTTTTTGAACACAATTTTTCCATTTAAGTCAGAAATGAAAATTGATTTTAATGTAAGGTCTGAAGAAATTAAAACCTCATCTGAACTTGGGTTTGGCGAGATTTTGAATATGTGCTCTTTTGTAGAATTAGACTTTTTATTTTTCTGAGGGTTTCTCTTACAAATCGAAAAGTCATTTTTATCATGGAATCCAATAATGTGGAGTAAACCACGAGACCAGTGAACTGCGTCTCCATATTCAGAAGGGCATAATTTACTAATTTTAAGAATTTTCTCTTTGTTGACTGTCTTTAAGTCAAAACCATTTTGAGAAATATTTAATAGTTCTTTGAGTACTTCTTTTTTGTAATTAATTTCTTCTTTGTCAGAATTATCTTGATTAAGTTTTTGCTGATATTCGAAGTACTTACTAGAATTAGTGCCTTTTGACTTTCCACCGTCAATCCACCCATTTTCCTCATCTTGATCGTTTTCCAAGTTGTCAGAATTGTTAATCAACTCTTTTATTAATTCCTGTAAAATGATTATGTCAACTTCTGTGTCTAGATTATTAATCTCAATAAATTCTAATAGACAATCGTGCCATTCTTCAACTGGTATATTTTTTACGTAATAAAGTAGAGCATGATAAAAGCTAATTCTCCCTTGAGGCTCAGTGATTGAAGAGTTATTGATTTCAAATAGCATTTCACAAAAGAACTTTTCATTTTTTATTAATAAACCGGGTCCAATTAAACCACATTCCGAAAAGGTTCCATTTTGTGAGCTTTCATTTTTAAATAAATTTATTGGATTAAAGATTGTTGGCCAGTAATCATTATACCCGTTTGCTGAGTTTACAAGAGCATCTTTGTCTACGATAAATTTCGAGGCTTCAGCCAGACCTGCAGAGAAATTGGCAATAACTTGACTGTCGTTAGGATCTTGATCATCAGGTCCAAAAAATCTGTTGCCATGATGCTCTTGTACACCTAATATTGATTCGGTATATAAATCAACTTGTCCATGAAAATCATTTCCTCGAATAGTTTGTACCGCGGAATTAACAGATATATTCATACCTATTTCAATGCCTTTGGAAATGTTGCATTCGAAATTATTTGATGTCGAGTTGATAATAGAAATACCATGTTTTAATTGACCTGTTAAAATGTTTGAGTTGATATTAGCAAAATGGGTTCCTTCCATTCTAATGCCATCAGTATCAAAACCACTATCGCTCCGTACTAAATTGTTGTTTATAGAAGCTTCACCAATCCATGAGTTTCCATTTAACCAGATTCCGGCATCAGCCATGTTTGTGGTTATTGAGTTGAATTCAACATTGTTATTTGCAAAAAATAGATATATCCCACTTGTGTTAAGTGCTGGATTGCTTTCTACATTGATGTCGTGATTATCATGTATGTTGACATCTTTTGTAAACATTGATAAGATCCCATGGTTTTTTGCGTATATCCAGTTTTCAAAAATTTCAGTCCCTCTTTGATCTCCAGTAATTAATATACCATCAGCACCTTTACCGTTGTTGACTCCGATAGAATTATCATTAGCTATGAATGGAGAGCTTGTGCTGGAAATCCCTGTTACATTGTACCCTATGTTGTTATTTTCAATTTCTGACAACCCATGATTGTCAAATAGTTTAATGCCAATTTCATTCTGAATGAATTTGGTGTTTGCGATTCTTACTTTTCCGAAATTAGTTTGGATGCCAATATTGCATTTTTCAAAAATGTTCTTGTTGTTTTCAGGACATTCAAGGTTTACCATATCTTCAGTCTCTTCTACATGAACGCCATAATTATTGAATTCAAAAAAATTGTCTCTAAAAGTAAATAAGTTGTTAAGAACACCTGATATGTAAATTCCTTTTGTTGATCCAAGAAATCTATTGTTTACGAAACCCGAGCTAGTTGTAAATTCCTCGGTTGAAAATATTTCTACATCAACATTATTTTCGTAAAAGTCAGAATTTAAAATTTCAATGAATCCTCCTGGGGAAACAGAAATTCCTTTATTCGCATCTTCAATAGATGTTCGGCGTATTGGGTTGTGATTTGTATTATGGTCAATTATTAGGGTCGCACCATTTTCAACTTCTATGCTTTCCCATATACTTCCACATCCACGAAAGTCACAGTTGATTAAATACAACGTAGAACCAGATTGGACTTTAATTTTAGATCCGTGATCCATGAAAAAATCAATATCTTGATAAAATGTTGGCAATAGATCATTAAATATTAGCAATGCATTTTCTTCTAAGTGGATATTTTTTTCTGTGTATTCATCTTCATCTGGATTGTTGGTCATAGTCGAAGAATATAAAATGCCACTTATATGTTGAAATTCATCAGTTGGAGCACCTAGAGGGGCTTTAAGAAAATTGTTGATATTAATTTCTTTAGAATAACAATTTTGAGTTGAACCTAAAATTGACAGGTCTACTCTTATTTTTCGATTGTTTCCAGAGGTGTTTCCTCCTATGTCACCATCGGGTTTAACAAAAATGTTCTTACAAAAGAAATTGTTGGGGATTATTGGTTCTTCAGATAAGTCCCAAATCCCACATATCATATCGGGTAAAAGGGGGTTCGGGTCTTGCTTGTTATACAAATCGCCTAGGAAGTCTTCATCAGTAATAATGTACTTATCTCTTAGTTGGTAACAGATTTCGTAAGTTTCGTTTTGAGATAAATTTATTCCAAAACTTATTTGTAATGACCCCCAAATTTCTGAAGGGCATATTGGTAAGACAAACCTATCTGTACCATTCGTGCCGAAGTTCTGGTCTGGGGTGTTAAGATTAGCTGTACCTAAAGCATGGAATGTTAGAAGATTCTGGCTGCAGGTGTTAATATTTTCCATGATAGAATTAGACTGTCCAAAGTTTAAGAAGTCTTCCGTAGAAATACTGCTCGGAACACAAGGGGCGTAATCTTGATTTTGAGAAAATGTTAAAAGTGGAATTAAAAAAACGAGGTATAACAAAGTAATCTTCATACTTGTCTATTTTACAATGAATAATGTTTTTTGGCGGGCTATGAATCTCGTACATTCTGGCTCGCCCTCTTTGCAGATTTAGGGAATTGTAAGTTCTATAGCTAAAAATTATACTCAATAATATTCATTCGCGTAGAATAATTATACGAACGTCTACGGTAAGAAATGTAGGAAGCAACTTTACCAGGAAAAACTAACTACCTATTCATTTGGAAGTTGATTCGTTTAAGTCAAAAATCGGTTCTTATTAAAGAAGGATGATTTTTTTTCGGAGAAGTTATTTGATCGATGAATATTTGATCGTTATAAATCTAGTATATTATAGATGGTGAAATGGCGTTAAAACTATTACTCATTTCAATCGAGTCATTTTCATACTTAAGACATAATTAAACCATTTTGTAAAAATCCAGTCTCATTTACATATTGTTCACCGCTAAACTTTTTTACTATGAAAAATATCATGATGATCACTGTCGCGTTTTTTATGATCGCTTGTTCTTCTAATAACCGAGTATATGCACAAAATACGAGTTGGGAAAAATTAGGTACAAAGAAGGTGGATTACAAACTAGATCGGGATGTTATAAAAGTAGGTGCTCGTGATGGGGCATTCACAAAATTGAAAATTGGCGTGACTAATGGCGCGTTAAATATGCACAAAATGGTTGTTGTTTATAAGAATGGCCAAAGAGATGAAATATCTATTCGACAAAATTTTACGAAAAAATCGGATTCTAGAATTATAGATTTGAAAGGTAATAAGCGCATAATAAATGAAGTCATATTTTGGTATGACACAAAAAACAAATCCGATCGACGCGCTAAAATTCATGTCTTCGGAAAACATTAATGAATGATTGGTAAAGGACTAACTTTAGAGTTGGTCCTTTTTTAATTTTTGCTTTGTAGTATCAAAAAATTATCATCCATAACATTTCCAGTTAATATCAAGTCGTTCCATTTAGTCGCTACAGAACATCCTGACATATTTCGTCCGTCTTCCAAGTAAACAGAATTTACAGTATAGTCTCCTTTAGATCGATATTCTATTTTAATAATTTCGGACGGAGCGGTTTCCCTCTTGCCCTTGGCATAAGCGCTAAACCTGAGGAGGTTTGGGTGACCACCGATCCATAAATTTCCTTTTTCGTCAAACTCGATGTTGTCCACACCCGTATGACATCCTATGTCCTCTATGTGAGTCAATGATTTGTCCTCATTTATTTGATAGACTTTCGTCAAAAAGCCTCGAGGAGAAGCCACAAAAAGCAAATTTCTATGAACATCAATATTGATACCATTGGCGTAGGCAATACCATCAGCTGCCTCAGAGTAGCTCGTCCCATCGAAGTGTATAACATTGGAGACAGCCAGTCCGCCATATTCTTCTAGTAATTTTCCTATGCCATTAGCATATCCATGATCATTAGTGAAGTAAAATTTATTCTCTTCATATAAAACGAGATCGTTAGGGCTTACCATAGATGCATCTGTCATAGAAAACTGGTGTGATAGGACAGAGTCCTTTAAGGTAAATACTTCGATGGAGTGGCCATTGCTGGTGTGATTAATGGCCATGAGTTGGTAGCTCGAATCCAATTTTAATAACGAAATTCCATGTGGGGCAAATGGGAATTCTAAATTTGAGGTGAGATTTACTGGAGAGAAACTTGAGTCTTTCAAGCTTAAAAAGTAAAGAGCACCTTTTTCGTCTGCATTGGCCGGGATAGATTTTCGATGTGTAGACGAAATAATCGCAAAACTATCAGTTCTACTAATCGTGATGTCTTCAGCTCCTTTTACGGGGATTTTCATCAATATTTGACCTTCAAAGTGGGGATCAATTTCACGGAAAAAGCCTGTGGAAGACATTATATGTAATCCAAAGATTAAAAGACCCATAAGGATTAGAAGTAGAATGTAGATTGTTTTTCGCATGTAACGAAGCTAGATAAGTTTATCAAGAGTCCATAAATCAACAAACTTTTCTTTGATCAGTAAATGTATCTTACATTTTAAAACAGCCAGTGATTGTTTTTTCGGATTTTATGTGAACTTAGATGAATCATTGAGTTCATGTTTTATTCGTTTTGTCAGGGAATGTTAAAATTTCATAAAAAAGCCCATGAAATAAGGACTTAACCCCAACAGACGCCTAAAAAGATGTACTCATGATGTAATACATGTTTGAATGCTCGAACCCGAAATGTCGTAATATGTGATTTCGATATACACAGCTTATAGCGAACTTATTAGCGTGTAATTGGGATTTTGTGAAATTTTGAACTTTCTGAGTTTATTGTGGAGAAAATTTTATTTGTACTATTCTTTTTTGCCTTCCTGAGTACTGAAATAGGGGCACAAGCATATCATCATGTTAAGGTAGAATCCGTACATGATGGTCATACACTTTTGGTAGACGATGAGAAATTTGTAATTAACGGCATGAATTGGGATTATATTCCAATTGGTAAGAATACTCTCAACGCAAACTTCTGGTTGAAATCTGATAATTTGATCAAAGAAGGCTTGCATAGAGAAATGTCTTTATTAAGAGATATGGGGGTTAATGTCATTCGTCAATACACTGGAATTCCTTCTAGATGGATTACTTATATATATGATCACTATGGGATTTTTACAATGCTAAACCATTCTTTTGGAAGATATGGTTTAACGATAGACGGGCAATGGGTTTCTGATACAGATTATTCGGATACAAAAACACGAAGAATTCTTTTGACGGAAGTCAAAGAGCTAGTAGAAGATTATAAAGAAACGCGTGGATTGTTATTGTATTTATTGGGTAATGAGAATAATTATGGCTTGTTTTGGTCCTCCTCGGAAACTGAGGATTTTCCAAAAGAAGACCATGAAATGGAAAAGGTGGGGGAAGAAAGAGCTCGTCCTATGTATTCCCTTATTAATGAGGCAAGCATGTTAATGAAATCAATAGATAAAAGTCGGCCTATTGCTTTATGTAATGGCGACATCTTATTTATTGACATCATTGCGGAAGAATGTTCTCATGTGGATATATTTGGGACAAACACATATCGGGGTATGTCTTTTGGAGATATATTTCAAGAAGTCAAAGAAAAACTTAATAGACCAATTTTATTTACTGAGTTTGGGGCGGATGCTTTTCACTCTATTAACGGAAAGGAGGATGAGGCATCTCAGGCCTTCTATTTAGTTGAGAACTGGAAAGAAATTTATTTGAATACGTCAAGAATTGGCGGAAGCCAAAACTCTATAGGTGGATTTACATTTCAGTTTAGCGATGGTTGGTGGAAGTATGGCTTTGATGATCGAATTCACGAGGACGTACACGATACTAAAGCAAACTGGACTAATGGAGGTTATCGTGATGACCATAGAAAGGGTCACGACAATATGAACGAAGAGTGGTTTGGTGTGTGTGCTAAGGGACCGACAGATGAACATGGGTTGTATCATTTAAGGCCGAGGGCTTCTTATTATGCCTTGAAGCAAGCGCATAAAATAAATCCTTACATGAATGGTGTGAATAGAAAATCCATTGAAGATCATTTTACCAGAATACAAATATTATGTCAAGGGTCTTGTGCTATGAAAATGAAATCTAGTTCGGATTACAACATGAAAGAACAAAAGACGGGAAACCCTAGCTTGGATTCATCTAGTAAGTAAGCCTACTTAATTAATACCCAAAATCAAATTATTCAAAGAGTTAAAATGTCCAAGGAGAAATGAGAAATAATATTGCAGAAACAACAACTATGGATAAGAAAACTGTCGAAACCCAAGAAGTCATTTTGGATGGAGAATTATATTTCAAAATTACGAATAGTGATAGGATGCGACCATTTTTTATGAGTATCGTAAGTGAGGCAAATCATTGGTTGTTTATTTCAAGCAACGGAGGATTGACGGCTGGTCGTAGAAACTCAGACTTCGCTTTATTTCCATATTATACTGATGACAAAATCACTGAGGCTGCCGAATTTACAGGACCCAAAACAATTATTAGGGTTTCCAGAGATGGGGTGACTAGACTTTGGGAACCTCTCTCGATTCGACAAAAGGGCTTATATAATACGAGTAGAAATATTTACAAGCTACGGTAACAAAATTATTTTCGAAGAGATCAATCTTGATTTAGGATTGAGT
>JAHDBE010000065.1:6337-12888 GCA_020630555.1 Saprospiraceae bacterium | reverse complement strand
ATCCCTCCTTTTCCGAACCATTACTGATTTTAAAAGGGAAAATTCGAAGAGAAACATAAATATCCGTACCCGCAAAATCTTGTTGGCCAAACCAACTTAATACATTATCCGACCCCACTGTTAACCATCCTGCTCTTCCAGCAATACCGAGATGCACTTTTTTGTAGTTGTACCAACTAATCGGCATTGATGCACTAAACCATTTAGTCTCATAACGCGGTGTAACGGCGATTAAGTTGTCTCTTTTGAGAGTGTTTTTTAAAATGGCTAATCTTTGCACAGCCGTCCCGTTAATGTAAACATTTTCGTTAATCGCCTTGTCGTATTGTAAAATCAGACCTATGGGCAAGTACATTGAAAATCCAGCTTCAGCCGATTGATTAATGTCTGAATTTAATTGCAACAACAAGGAATCTATGATCGTTGAACTTTCATAATCCTGCCTGTTAATTAATACGTTCTCGTCGATGGTGTAGTTAAAATAATCCGCATTATTATTTAAACGTGCAAATCCAAGATCCACTACAGATACAGACCATATGTCTTTATTATACGTTCCCGCGACTCCAAGATCCACGGAAATTCCCCAACCATTTCGTTTGATCTCGGCATCATCTCCTGAGGTATTTGTTCGTGTGAGACCCAATGCTGCTTCTCCAACAGATGCGCCAAATAAAGAATCACCAACCGTAAAATACTCTTGATCTATCTCTAGTTGAGCCGTAACTGCCTCATAAGCCCCAATAAATTTTATATTGGCTCCAATACTTATTTCTCCCTCCGAATAATCGTCTAACTTAATTGCCCCGTGAATACCGTATTCGGTCCAACTCAAGGCATTTATCTCAGCATCATCAATTGTGTATTGGACATTATCCAATTTGTTCCAAAGTTCGTATGCACCTAATCCTTCAGGAATATACTGCGCGTCTGCATGAAATCTTGCTGCCGAGCTAAAACCAATACTTAGCCGATCATTATACTTCCAATAAAATGAAGGCCCCGCAATAAATCCATTCGTACTACCAAATTTTGAGCCTCCATCTTGATCAAAGACCAGAGATCGAGAGCTTAGGCCTTCATTGATTAATTCTGGATTTTCTATAATCTGAATACTATCCAAATTCCTCAGTGCATCAATAGCATTCGTTTGATGGAGGTAACCATAGTCTGTATTTGCCCAAAATCCAGCACCTATAATATTTATGTCCCACGAAAGATTAGATAAAGAGCTTAAGGCAGGATTTATGTGAACTCCTAAACTGGAAAAATGTCTTTCATGCCTCAATCCGAGTGACTCTTGACCAATCGAACACATCGTTACGCAATAGACAAAAACCAGAACTAAAGAAAATCTAATCAAGGCCAAAAAGTTATTTGGGATGCAAAACGAAATAGAATATTAAAAAATTACTGGAAATTGAACTATTTCATCTTTGAGACGAAATTAGATTATTGGGTCACGCGGATTTTATGATTTTCATCCGCTTGATAAGCCTCGTTATCGATCATAAATTTTACAAGACGATTGTGTGGAAAACAATCATCATCAACCCACTCTACTTCAAAGTCGACTAACTCATATTCAATCTCACCAAAATAAAAACGAGCGAAATGTTGACCAGGCTGAACTCGACTATAATCAATGAGTATGTAGTAAACATCGTCAGAGCCTAAATAGTATCCAGTGGATATGTTTGTATCGTCGACAATAAATCTAGCATCCTCTATTTTCGATCGAGAATTTGCACCTAGAATTGTACTTCCTTGTTCATCTAAATAAGCTAAATCAAACCCCTCGAAGGCCTCGACGGAGTCGTAGCATTTACCGCAACCTACGTAAACACAGGCTGCCAATAAGAATACTGATATTTGGAGTATAGCTTTGATAAATAGGGTGTTTTAGCTATTTCAACACCTAAAACTACTAATAAGACGGGAAAAATCTAGAATTCCACAGATTTTAACTTAGATATTATCTTATTCGTATAGATCCGGTCTAATTTTTTTTGTCCTTTCCTCAGCTTGCTCATTTCGCCATTCCTCTATATTCTTATCATGACCGCTCAGCAAAACATCGGGCACCTTCCATCCATTATAATCAGCTGGACGCGTATAGACCGGAGGAGCCAGAAGTCCATCTTGAAAACTATCAGTCAGGGCAGAGCTTTCATTATTTAAAACACCAGGAAGTAATCGACCTATAGCGTCGACTAGAATGGCTGCAGGTAATTCTCCCCCACTTAGCACGTAATCGCCTACAGAAATTTCCTTAGTAATTATGTGATCACGTAATCGATGATCAATGCCTTTGTAATGACCACATACAAGAATCAAATTACCTGAAAGTGAAAGTTTATTTGCGAGACCTTGATTGAAAGTCTCACCGTCCGGAGTTAAGTAAATGATTTCATCATAAGATCTGTTCGCCTTTAAACTATTAATACAATTTAGAAGCGGCTCAATCATCATGACCATTCCTGCGCCACCACCGTATTGATAATCATCAATTTGTTTGTGCTTACCAATTCCAAAGGTTCTTAAATCATGCACAACAACCTCTAAAAGTCCCTTCGATTGAGCGCGTTTTAAAATGGAGTGCTCAAAAGGACTTTGCAGTAGCTCAGGAACAGCCGATATGATATCTATTCTCACTGAGTTACTCTATACCCAACAATTCTACCTCAAAAATCAAGGCTGAGTATGGTTTAATTGTAGGACCTGCTTGTCTTGCACCATATGCAAGGTTATAAGGAAGGTAAACTCTGTACTTTTCACCTACTTTCATAAGTTGCAAAGCTTCTTGCCATCCCACGATGACATTTCCTAATGGAAACGAAATTGGTTCACCCCGATCTACAGAACTATCGAAGACAGTACCATCTATTAACATGCCATGATAGTGTGTTCTTACCGTACTTTGAAGGGTCGGTTGAGGACCTGATTCGACTTTCGTCAATACTTCATATTGCAAACCACTTTCGGTAGTCACGATTCCAGATTTCTTTGCATTTTCAGCAAGGAAGGCTTCACCGGCTAATTTATTTTCTTCAAAGACCATGGTACGTGCATAATTTTCTTGGTTTTTTACAAGGCTTTTGGCTTCCGCCAATTCCATTGAGGCTTTACCTGATAGTTGCTCATCAAGAGCTTTAATTAATGTGTCAAAATCCACATCTTTAATTTTCAACATTTTTAGTTGCTCTGCGAAAGTTACACCAACGGCATAACTCAGTTTTTGATTTTCTGTCATTTCTTCCTGACCAATTAAAGGATTTGTAAATATTAAAAAGCTTAAGAAGCTTATAATCACTGCTGATTTTTTCATAATTCAGAATTTAACTAGGATTCTTTAACTCACTATAAAACTTATAGAAATGAGGAATCGTTTCAATTCCTCTATAAAAATTAAACAGACCGTAATGCTCATTCGGTGAATGTATATCATCCGAATTAAGACCGAATCCAAGTAGAACAGACTTTACACCAAACACTTCCTCAAAAAGAGAAACAATCGGTATGCTTCCCCCTGATCTAACTGGTATAGGGTCCTTGCCAAAAGTCAAAGCCATAGCCTTTTTTGCCGCTTCATACTCCGGTGTGTCTGTTGGAGTCACAGCGGGCATACCGCCATGATGAGGATGTACGACAACATTGACACTATCTGGCGCTATCGATTCAAAATAGTCTTGAAACAATTGAGTTATTTTGTCGGGATCCTGGTTTGGTACCAAACGCATGGATATTTTGGCGAAAGCCTTAGAAGGAAGTACCGTTTTAGCACCTTCTCCTATATATCCTCCCCAGATTCCGTTAACATCTAAAGTAGGACGAATAGAAGTTCGCTCAAGTGTTGTATACCCTTGCTCTCCTTCGACCTCATCAATATTCAGAAACTTTTTGTACGCCGCCATATCAAATGGCGCTTTATTCATTTCCTCCCTTTCAGCTTCTGAAACCACAACGACATCATCATAAAAACCAGGTATTGCTATAGACTTATCGTCATTTTTGAGTTTTGCAATCATCTCACATAGGACATTCACAGGATTCCCAACGGCACCACCAAATACTCCAGAGTGCAGGTCTTTATTGGGCCCAGTTACTTCAACTTCGATATAACTCAACCCCCTGAGTCCTGTTGTTATAGAAGGCACATCATTTGCCAGAATGGATGTATCAGACAAGAGAACCACATCACAAGCCAATTTCTCTGCGTATTCTTTACAGAAAACACCTAGATTCTCTGATCCAACCTCTTCCTCTCCTTCTATCATAAATTTGACATTACAACTTAAGCCGTCTGTATTTAACATGGCTTCAAAAGCCTTCACATGCATATACATTTGACCCTTATCGTCACAAGCCCCTCGTGCAAAAATAGCGCCATCAGGATGTAATTCTGTTTTCTTTATAACTGGTTCGAATGGAGGGCTGTCCCATAAATCTAAAGGGTCTGGCGGCTGAACATCATAATGGCCATAAACCAAAACAGTGGGAAGCTCTGGATTTATAATTTTGTCACCATATACAATAGGATGACCTTTAGTTTCGAACACTTCCACATTGTCTGCACCAGCTGAAATGAGCTTCTGACTAAGATATTCTGCATTTCGGCGAACATCATTGGCGAAAGCCGGATCTGCTGAAACAGACGGTATACGTAGCATTTCTAAAAGCTCTTGTAAGAATCTTTCTTTGTGCTCTTCTAGGTAGTTGTTTAATGCTGTCATAAAATTTCAAATGAAGCGCGAAGATACGACATCGAATGGATGCACTTCATTAAATATGCAGATTTAAGTATTGTTTAAGTCTTTCATCCGATATGTTTCTTGAAATCTTCCCATTTAAAGCCACAGAAATCTCACCTGTCTCTTCAGAAACAATCAAAATACATGCATCAGAGTTTTCAGAGGCACCCAGGGCTGCGCGATGGCGAAGACCAAAATCTTCGGCAAGCTCGGAAGTTCTGCTTACAGGTAAGATGGCTTTTGCTGCTTTTATTCTCCCTTCAGAGATAACCATAGCACCATCATGTAAAGGTGAATTTTTAAAGAAAATGCTTTCAATAAGTTGTTGATTTATCTCGGAATCTAAGGCCGTTCCTTGAGTGGCTAAATCGGACCAATTAGGATCTTTAGACAATACAATTAACGCACCCATTTTTTGAGAACTCAACCATTTCATGGCTTTAAAGAGGTGCGTTGTTGACTCTAAATTTTCAGTATTCACCCATTCTTCGTTATTAAAATACTTGGTTAGAAAATTAAAACGTCCCTTTAAGGTAGTATTACCTATGACCAATAAAAATTTCCTAATCTCAGGTTGGAAAATGATAATAAGGATGATAACACCAAATCCCACGACGCGGCCAAGTAACAGGCTTAGCAATTTCATATCCAAATAACCAACAATCCAGTAAATGGTATATAATAAAACAACCCCAGCAAAAATGTAAAAGGCTCGCGTTCCGCGTAACAATTTATAAATAATATACATTAGATATGCCACAATGAGCACGTCTAGTATGTCCCAAATCTTTATGTCTTGAAGACCAAATTCCACCTATCTAACTAATATTTTACTTGCTCTTTCATGTTATAGAGCATGAAGCTGAGAATGTCCGCAGCCTCTTCTATACGTTTAGACGTAGGTTTTCCGGCTCCGTGACCTGCTGAGGTCTCAATTCTTATTAAAGCAGGCTGTGTACCTTTATGTTTATCTTGTAATTCTGCTGCAAATTTAAACGAGTGGGCTGGAACCACACGGTCATCATGATCCGCTGTTGTGATCATTGTCGCAGGATAAGCACGTTCTTTTACATTATGTAAAGGTGAATATTCGATTAAATATTTAAAAGCTTCAGGATCATCGCTTCGACCATAATCTGTAGCCCATGCCCATCCAATTGTAAATTGATGATATCGCAACATATCCAACACACCAACGGCAGGAAAGGCCACAGCAAAAAGATCTGGTCTTTGTGTTATACATGCACCTACAAGAAGTCCACCATTAGACCCGCCTTGAATTGCAATTTTATCCGAAGACGTATAAGATTCAGAAATTAAAAATTCTGCGGCACCTATGAAATCATCAAATACATTCTGCTTTCGTTCTAAAGTTCCGCTTTTGTGCCATTCGGAACCGAATTCTCCCCCGCCTCGTATATTCGCTACAACATAGACGCCATCATTTTCCAAGAGAGGCAAAATACTCACTCTAAACCCTGGTGTTAAAGGAATATCAAATCCACCATACCCATACAATAAAGTAGGTCTTTGACCATCGAGTTTTAGTCCTTTTTTATGGACAATAAACATTGGAACTTTGGTTCCGTCCTTGCTGGTAAACCATTTTTGGTGAGTTTCATAAGCATCCAAGTCAAAATCCAGTTCTGGTCTAACAAAAAGTTCTGATTCTAATGTGGCTACATCAAGCTTATAAACAGAACTAGGTGTTGTATAAGAAGTAAAGCTATAAAATGCTTCATTTTCTCCCTTTTTGCCAGAAACACCACTGACCGAACCTATACCTGGTAATTCTAAATC
>JAHDBE010000065.1:0-6327 GCA_020630555.1 Saprospiraceae bacterium | reverse complement strand
ATAAACTTACCATCAAAGCCGTATACCTTTATTTGTGTAGAAGCATTATGTAAATAGTTTGCAAATATTTTATCCCCAACCACAGAAGCACTTCGAAGGGCATCTTCTGATTCAGGAATAAAGTCTGTCCAATTTGCTTTTTCAGGGTTTTCTGGATCAACGGCAATTACTTTTTGATTAGGGGCGCCATCATTAGTAACAATAAGTAGTTTTCCGTCAATGAAGTCCATCACAGAATAATCGTGATCGAAGTTTTCAACGAGTGTTTTGAAACTGGCATTGTCATTTTTTAATGACTTGACAACAAGGGCATTGCCACTTGTCGATTCTGTGATACCAATAACAAGATAATCTTCATCGTCTGTCGTCATCGCATAGAAATTACGCTGTGGATTATTTTTATCCTCATAGATTAATTCATCCTCGGATTGATCTGTTCCTAGTTTATGATAATAGACTTGGTGGTATTCATTTTTTGCACTTAACTCACCTCCTTCTTCTGGAGCTGGATAGCGACTATAATAAAAACCATCTTTAGCCCATGCCATGGATGAAAATTTAATCCATTTTAATTCATCCATTTGGTCAGCTCCTGAGGCGACGTCTCTCACTCGAACAATACGCCAGTCCGAGCCCCCTTCAGAAACTTGATAGGCCATAAATTCGCCGTCCTTATCAAAAGAAATAGAACCAATTGAAGAAGTGCCATCGTCTGAAAGCTTATTAGGATCGATAAACACGGACTCTTCTCCGTTAAGCTCACTCATTGAGTATAAGACACTTTGGTTTTGGAGTCCATCATTTTTATATTGGTAATACTTATCACCTCTTTTAAAAGGTGTTCCATATTTTGCATAATCCCAAAGCTTAGTAAGCCTGTCTTTGATATCATTTCTGTAAGGAATTGAATCAAGGTACCCGAAAGTCACTTGGTTTTGTGCCTTAACCCAATCCTTAGTCTCATCCGAATGGTCATCTTCTAACCAACGATACGGATCAGCAATGGATGTTCCATGATAATCATCGACAACAGTCGTGTCTTTTCGCGTTTCAGGGTAAGTCAAATTAAAGTCTTTAAACTGAACAGATTCTTTTTTATCAACGTGACAAGAAATGATAAAAAGTGTAAGAAAAAGAGGGAATAAACGGTTCACAATGATAGATTTAACTCATAAAATTAACTGGTCACAATATAGTCTAATTAAAGCGGCTTTAGTGGAAATGTCTTATTTTTACGCCTCGGAAAAAACCGATTTGCTAAAATCCTAAAATTGATATGGAGAAAATAACAGTTCTCTCGTTGCTATTCTGTTTGTTTGTATCAAACGCCATTGGACAAAAGGAAATTACCACTGAAGATGGTAAGAAGATCATTGTCATGCCAGATGGTAGTTGGAAATACTCAGAAAAAGAATTGGAAAAAAACGACGGTAAACTAGTAAATCTAGTGAATGATATGGACGATATAGATCCATTTGAAATACCTAAAGAATCTAAATTTGAATTATCACTGCCAGAGCGTGAAAAGTATGATTTACTACAATTTCATGTTCAAAGACTGAAATCTGAAAACACCCAGCTTCTAATCACGGCAAACAACAATCTCAAGTTATTAAACGAAGAATTGAAAATTGCGGAAGAAGGAAACGATGTGGTTGAGAGTTCAGATATTCAATCAGAAATCCAAAGGATATCTGATGCCAGAAAAGTTTACGAGCGAAAACTTAAAATATTGGCGAAAGCCGAAAGTAATTTAACCGAGATCCCAAATTTGAGTGAAAAAGAATCTTCGGAAACACTTATTAATATTCAGAAGGATTTAAATACTCATTTTGACTTAAGAATGGGTCAAATTGAAAATGAGGAAAAACAAAGCGCAATTCAGACCATGCAAGACTTCTATTTTGAAATAGAAGAGGAAACGAGTAAATCAATTTCAGATTGTACGATTCTATTTGATGGAATGGACGAGCAGCTAAAAAAACAAAGAAGAGAAACCGGACAAGTTCATTTCTTTTCTTATACACATCCAAAACTAAAGAGCTACTTCAAAAGTAAGGACTTTATGGATTGTAAAGTTAGTGTCATGAAACTTGGTGGGTATAATTACATCAATCTGTTCATAACCGTGGCATCAAAAGATGCGAAGAAAAACTATGGATCTATTGAAAGAGGGACTATGATGAGATTGACTCTTGTGGATGGTGAAGTGGTGTATGTAAACAGTGTGACATCAGATCTTGGAACTCTTCAACCGTACACTGGAAACACAACTTATAAAGTGAGTTACCAGCTAAATAAAGATCAAATGAATCAATTAGAAAGTACAGAGCTTGACAAAATTGGTCTTATTTGGTCGACTGGTTTTGAAGAATATGACATTTACGAGGTAGACAATCTTATGCATCTCGTTAATTGTCTAAAAAGAGGTAACTCATAAATGAGTATGTTAGGATTAAAATTACCTACTGATCCTAGGTGGGTAAATTTAGCAGAGCGTGATCTGGAAGAAATCCTAACGGATCATGCCTACTGTGAATTAAAAGCAGCGACTTCTTGCATATCTCTTATCCAGCAATATTCCGAAAAGGAAGAATTAGTTAAAGAGTTATCACCGATTGTTACCGAGGAATGGGGTCATTTTAGACAGGTCATTCGCGAACTCGACATAAGGGGTTTAAAATTAGGAAAACAAAGGAAAGACGAATATGTGAATCAACTCATGGATTTCATGAAAAAAGGGGGTTCGCGAGAAGATCGTTTAATCGAAAGACTCTTTGTCTGTGCACTAATTGAGGCTCGCAGTTGTGAAAGATTTAGACTACTATCACTTCATATTTCGGCACCAGAATTAAAAGAATTTTATCACAAATTTATGGTATCTGAAGCTGGCCATTATCGATTATTCTTAGACTTAGCAAACAAGTACGGGAAAACAGAAAAAAACAAAATTAGGTGGCAAGAGTATTTAAATAGGGAAGCGGAGATAATGGCGAACCTTGAGGAGAGAGGAGACCGTATGCATTAAAAAAGGGCATTGACGAAAGTCAATACCCTTTAGAAACTTACAAAGGCTAATTTAATTTTCTACGAGTTTTTCTAATATCCCACCTTTATCTATAACCACGTAGGCATCAGAAAATCCTCTATTTATTGCAGCGCGTTTAGCAGCTTGAGCTTCAGCCAAATTTGCGTAGCCACTAAGAACGAATATCGTCCATGATCCTTTTGTCCACTGCTCAATATTGCCCATATCTTTGACCTTCGATATATCAAACCAAATTGGGTCCTCATAGGAAGCCAATTTAACTTTATACTTTCCATTGTTAACAGAAGCCATCGAATCTTCATAATTCGTATTTGGAGAACCAGCATCTTCGAAAGAGGAGTAGACCAATTCCATCTCCGCAGTATTTAAAGTCTCTTTAGTTATGAATGCATCTGCGAATCCTAAACGTCTAATTTGACTAAGGACTTCTCTGGCTTCAGTTTGGTCTAAGTAGTACCCTACTCTAATCTTTGTAGAATTAGGTTTATATATTTTATAAATGTTACCAAACTTAACGAGATGCTTAAATCGATAAATATCATTTACATGTTTTGAATAAGCAGCGAGTTGAACAAAATAAACAATCTCTCTTGCACTTATTACTTCACCTAGCGCTACTCTTTTGGCATCAGCCAATGAAAACTCCTCCGATTTTTTATCTGCTAAAATTTTATCTAAATCTATGGCAGCGGGAACCTCAGACATGTTCACTTCTTCTGTTTTTAATGAAACCGTCTCTACTAGAGGATTTGTATTATTTGGCTCGACCATATCAGTTAACGACACAGCTTTAGGGACAAAAGCATTCTCATTAACTGCTAACAAGTCTTTTTGCTTTGGTGTCGCTATATAAATGTCATCCTGACCACGTCCACCAATTCTATTCGAGGTAAAGTAGTAGTCATTCGTCTCCTTATTCACGACAAAGAAATAATCATCAGAAGGTGAATTTATGATCTTACCCATGTTTTCTGGATAACTCCACGCCCCATTTTCAACTACGCTTTCGAAAATATCAAAACCGCCTAGGCCATGATGGAAATCAGACGAGAAATAGAGTTTTTCTCCATCAAAATGAGGTGTAATTTCGTTGCCTGCAGTATTTATACTCTCACCTAGATTTTCTGGACTAGACCATTTACCATTTTTTAAGTAGCTAACATATAAATCATATCCTCCAAAACCTCCCGGTCTATTAGATGCAAAATATAAGGCTGAGCCATTAAATGCTAAAGATGGAAAACCTGTCGAGTATCCTAATTCATTATGCGGAAAGGCTACATCATTTTTAAAATCACCGTTAAATTCTACTTCAGCTAAAAAGATGCTTAGATCAACATCCATATCGGTCACATATCTATGACCATTTACGAAGTTATTTTTAGTGAAAGCTACTTTCGCGCCTGATTGATCGTAAGAAATTGGTCCAACAAACTCCTTCTCTTTATTCTCTCCTCGAAGCAACATAATATTATCCTGGTACTTAGGTTTGTAATCAAGAGCATAGACTAACTTATTTCCGGCTTTATGTATATCGCTATCTCCTCTTTCAATTTCTACAGCACTCTTATAAGCAAAAGTGTTAAATATGGTTTTGCCATTGAGGAAACTCACACCAAAATCGGCATATCGCGTATTGGCACCAAACAAGCTAATTTCATAATTCTCCTCTTGACCTAAAAGCTCCGCTGCAAAGTCACAGCTCTGTGCGAAGTGCTCTCCTACTACAGGATCTGTGGATTGATATTTCCAATAAAGATTTTGGGCGTCCCTGTATTTACCCACTGCCTTTAAAGTGTGCGCGTAGTTCAGTATGTATTCTGGCTTTACGTCACCTAATTTTTCGATTTTCCTATACCAACCTATAGCGTCGATGGGTTGATTTGTTAAACGATAAGATTCGGCGATTTTATAGATACATTCAATATTACCTGGCTCTTTCTGAAGAGCTACTTTGTAATTATCTATAGCGAGCTCGAATGCCTTAAGTTCGAACTGCTTATTTGCCTTTTTTAGCTCTTTCTGACCAATCATGGTCGTGGGAAGCCATAGCGTGACCAGTGCGGCCAGCGCAAGTAGTTTTCTAGTCATGATCCTTATAAGTTTCGGTTATTAACTTTATATTAAACACAACAAATATATGAATAAAGCTGAAATATAGAGAATAATATATAAGTTATTTTTTTATATGTTATTCAGACCTGTTCACTCTTAATTGTCGTCTTGAATCATATTGGATATTGCTTTATCTACCGTGATATCTACATATTTGACTTATCTTTAGCTGCATAATATATGCCGCCATGAGAATTTTAATTTTGACTTTATCCCTCCTGCTCGTATGCTCTTTTTCGATCAATGCCCAGCAACTTGATCGCGTTCAAGGAGAAATCATTATACAGGTAGAAGATGATCGAGAAGTCGAAAATTTATTATCGACTTATGCCAATTTTTATGGCGTCCCAACAAATCTCTCAGCAAGAAAATTAATATCGGATCCGATGCATTTATGGGTCCTAACTCTTGATTACACTTCCGTGAATGAACATAAGTTCTTGACGGAAATAAAGCAAGTAGTCAAAGAAGCTCAGTTTAACCATTTAATAGAATATAGAGCAGTTCCAGATGATCCAGAATACGGAGATCAATGGCAATATATGAATCTCGGCATGGGCACTGGTACGGCCGGTGCAGATATCGATATTGAAGCGGCATGGGATATATCTACTGGTGGATTAACAGCTCAAGGGGATTCTATTGTAGTTTGTGTTGTTGATGACGGTCTTGATCCTAATCATGATGACTTTGGGGATAACCTTTGGTTCAATTATGCTGAAATTCCTGGAAACGGCATTGACGATGACGGAAATGGATATGTTGATGATTATCGCGGTTGGAACAGTTATGCCGATGATGACAATATTTATGCAGGTGGTGGGCACGGGACTCCTGTCGCTGGAATTGTTGGTGCACAAGGAAACAACGGCATCGGTGTCGCTGGTGTGAATTGGGATGTTGAGCTAATGATCGTTGTTGGAGGAGGAAATGAAGCAGATGCACTCGCGGCTTACGCCTATCCCTATTATTTCAGAAAACTTTACAACGAGACTAATGGTGCCGAAGGAGCCTACGTCGTAGCCACGAATTCTTCTTGGGGTATAGATTTTGGACAGCCTGATGACGCTCCTCTTTGGTGTGCTTTTTATGACAGCCTAGGAGTACAAGGCATATTAAATTGTGGAGCTACAATTAACAATGACGTGGATGTAGACACCGCA
>JAHDBE010000064.1 GCA_020630555.1 Saprospiraceae bacterium | reverse complement strand
GTGGCGAAGCATGTGGCAATGGAAGAGACCTATGAGAAAAAAATTCAACCAGAACATTTAGAAAATATTCTTGGACCAGCACGTTTCTCAAGAGATAATTACGAGCAGTTAAAAATTCCCGGTGTGGCAGTAGGATTGGCCTGGACTAGAGTAGGAGGAGATATACTTTTTATCGAATCAAGTTTGAGCCCTGGAAAAGGAAAGTTAACTCTAACAGGAAATTTGGGAGATGTCATGAAAGAATCTGCCGCCACGGCATTAAGTTTTATCAAAGCCAATTCAGAAAACTTAGGAATTGATCCAAAATTGTTTTCTGAAAACGACGTACATATTCATGTCCCGGAAGGGGCAATACCCAAAGATGGTCCGAGTGCTGGGATTACAATGCTATCTGCATTAACTTCTTTGTTTAAAGGGAAACCCCTTAAAAGTCATATGGCAATGACAGGAGAAATAACATTACGAGGGAAGGTACTTCCTGTGGGTGGGATTAAAGAAAAAATCCTCGCAGCGAAGCGAGCAGGAATTAAAAAGGTGATGTTATGTAGGGAAAACAAAAAACATGTCGACCAAATAAATGACAACTATCTTAAAGGTCTTCAGTTTATATTTGTGGACCGGATGGAAGAAGTTTTAGAAGCGGCCATATAAGGTTAAATCTTTGTTAATCCATCTTAAGGTTTATTGAATGGAATTAACTTGACCGTTGGAACGACAGACAAGTCATAATTTAAACCCGATGATTCGATATTGCATTTTGCTTTTATTCCTAATTGGGAGCTTAAGCTCTAAAGCTCAGGACGCCACCGTTCAGGATAGCATAATGCCGATACAGTTTTCTGGTATCGTCGTCACCGAGGATGAATATGGCGAACCTACACCTCTTCCATATGTCAATGTGGCTATTTTAGGAACATCTAGAGGGACAGTTTCGGATTTCGATGGATTCTTTTCCATCGTGGCACTTGAGGGAGATACCGTTGTTTTTTCTAGGATTGGTTATAAAACTGTTGAATTTACAATTCCAGATACTCTTGAATCTCAAAGATATAGTTGGTACCAAATCATGTCACAGGACAATATACTTTTACCAGAGGCGGTAATATACCCATGGCCCAGTCGTGAGCACTTCAAAATAGAACTGTTGGCGATGGATATAAGTAATGAATTACGTAGCCAATCAGAGAAAAATCTGGCTAAAGAAGTCATGAATCGTCTGGAATATACCGTGCCGATTGACGGCGCCGAGGCATACAGCTTTGAGACGAAACGTACTTTTGATAATACCAGATACTCTGGACAATACAAACCTCAAAACATTTTCAATGTGGTCGCATGGAAGCAATTTATAGATGCTTGGAAAAGAGGGGATTTTAAACGGAAAAAGAAGAAGGACAATTAGCGCTTTGGGTACGATTCTTGCGAATTAAATTCTAATGAAGGTTACTGAATATTTTGAAAAGGCCAATGGACAAACGCTGGCATCCTTTGAAGTGTTACCGCCCCTTAAAGGAGGAGGAATGCAGGCGATTTTTAACACCTTGGATCCTTTAATGGAATTCAAACCGCCATTTATTGATGTAACTTATCATAGAGAAGAGTTTATCTATAACAAAAGACCTTCGGGTTATTACGAAAAAACGGCTATTCGAAAGCGGCCTGGAACAGTGGGAATCTGTGCCTCTATCATGAATAGATATGGAGTGGATGCCGTGCCTCATTTAATCTGCGGTGGATTTAGTAAGGAGGAAACAGAAAACGCTTTAATTGATTTAGATTTTTTAGGAGTCCAAAATGTGCTCGCATTGCGTGGTGATGCCAGAAAATTTGATAATCGATTTATTCCCGAACCAGATGGACATAGTTATGCGGTCGAACTTGTAAAGCAAATAAACGATATTAATCACGGCAGGTACCTGGACGCCAATATTGAAGATGGTGCTAAAACTGATTTTTGTATTGGTGTTGCTGGATATCCAGAAAAGCATTTTGAAGCCCCTAATTTTGAACTGGACTTAAAATTCACTAAACAAAAAATTGAAGCAGGTGCTGACTTTATTGTCACTCAAATGTTTTTTGATAATAAAGTATATTTTAATTATGTCGATGCTTGTCGCAAAGCGGGCATAAACGTACCTATCATTCCTGGTTTAAAACCCATCACAAGAAAGTATCAATTAAATTCTATTCCTAGAAATTTTCATGTCAACTTTCCTACAGAACTCGTGAATGAAGCCGAAAAAACAGACCCTAATAACATTGTAGAACTGGGTGTGGAATGGTGCATTCAACAATCACGTGAGTTAAAGGAAGGTGGAGCCCCCTGCCTCCATTATTATACCATGGGTGATGCCGAAACAATTCGAAGAATTGTCAGTCAAGTACTTTAAAGCACCTTACCTAAACAGGTGAAAATGTATTTCTCCTCGCGTATTAAATTCTATAGCAGGAGATGGCGCTTTAAAAATGTTTAACATAGAGAGTATTCCCTTTAGAAAGTAATTATCAGTTTTTATTTCTTCCAGATCAATATCTAAGCCGATATAAAGCTGTTGATACCTTTGAACATCTCCAGAGATATCATACTCCAAACCGTCTTTATTCCATGTGTTCTCAAATCCTCCAAACATGTTTTCCGAGCCATAGCCAATGGCAAGATTTAACCAATCTGGAAACCGAGTATCCTTGGATAAAAACTTTTTAATATTTATCGAAGCCCATACGGTCTGCGCGTTATAATCTTTTAAGAAACTTTCGGCAAAACTGGCACCAAAAAGATCATCGGCTCGCTGCTGCTGACTTGAAAAACCTGTACCATCAATAGAAGAAAAAAGTGCATTGCTATAATCAACAGGAACAGATGAAACTTTGAATTTTATTCTTTGTTCGCCCCATTGTTTTTGTTGGATAACGAACGCACCAATCCCGGCGCCGTTAAAGGCCATATCTGATAATGAAAATCCCCAATTAGTCGAAAATCCATCCATGACCTCAATGGTCCCTTGGAATAAACTAGAACAAATAATGCCAGTTAATATGGCTTTATCCTCCGATAAACCGGTCCATTTTCCCCCTTTATAACAGAGGTGCGCCTGGAAATAAGAACTATACAGGTGACCAAATTTGTCCATATTTCCCCACTCATTCCAATCATTGAATAAATGAAATCCTTCCTGCGGGTATTGTTTGTACCAGGCAAAATATAGGCCGGTTGCAAATCCCGCATAGGTCGCAGACCCAATCGTTACGGCAGTGTTAAATCGTTTAGAATTAAATGTATCACTTGGTGTAAAGAATTCCTTGTATTGAGCCTGTGAAACATTGACGAAAGTCAAAAAAGCAAAAAAGAATAGGGTATGCCGAAAAATAGAATTCATTCCTACAAAATTACACTTTAGACTGTACTGTTTTTCACCATTTTGTCTTTGGCGACACTTGAGTTAAGCTCAACTGTCTAAATTGTCCGTGCAAAAGGCCTTTTGTAAAAATTGCAGTATATTTCGGGTTCTTTGTAGTCTAAACCAAGACCCATACACTATGCGTAAAATTTCTACTTTAATAGTTGCATGTTTTCTGATGTTTACACAAGTCGGTAATACACAGGATTTGCATTTTACGATGTTTGATTTTTCACCGATGTATCTAAATCCTGCGCTGGCTGGAGCGTACAGTGGTACGTATAGAATTGGTGGAATAGCGAGGCAACAATGGTCCGTACCTGCGGGTACCTCTGATGCCTTTAGGACAGGATCTATATTTATAGATTCTCCGATTATTAGAGGAATTAGAAAACAAGATTGGATCGGTGTGGGTATTGGATTTGATTACGATCAAGTTGGTGAAGTGAGCGTAAAATCGAGTCTCAGTCGTATAGGTGCCTCCTACCATTTGTCACTGGATAAAAAACAGACGAATATTTTCACTTTTGGTGTCCAATTGGAAAATGCGTCACGGACTTTAGATTTGACAGATGCCAGATCAGGTGCGGCCTTGGCGAATGCTGGAAGGTGGGCGACCCTTAATGATGACCCATCCTTATTAGCGCTTGTACAATCTGGTGGTAGCCAAAACGGAGAACCTAGCCTTGATGGGACCTATAGAGATGTCATTTTTGGTTTAGGATATCGATCAAAAATTGGAAGGACAAATTCATTATCTCTTGGTTTGGCCCTATCTCAGTTGTTTAATCCAGATCAGTCCGTTGCTCAAGGAAGATTTGAATTGCCAACAAAAATTACCTTTCATGGTCAATACAGATTTTTATTGGTACCAAGATTAACAATGACTCCTGGTGTGATTGTTCAGAAGCAATCGAATACCTGGGATCGAGGCGTTCAGACTGTATTTGGATATTTATTTAAACCAGAAAAAGGATTAGTTCTTAACGGAGGTCTAGGATTCCGAGCTGTAAATGCATCGGCTCTTCAGTTTATTCTTGGCGCTGAGATAAAAGATTTGAGATTTGGATTAAGTTATGATATGCAATTAGCCGGGGATATTGCGACGGCTTCCAATACAGTGGGTGGTTTTGAAATTGGTGTGGCTTATGTGGGCCGTATTTACAAGAAACCAAAAGTTAAGCCGTTAATTATTTGTCCACGTTTATAATTCCCAAGTTTTCCATTTAATGAAGAGTACCATGTTACGATATATTTCTTTCCTTGTTTTTTTGACTTTCGTCAATGTTTCACAGGCTCAGCCAGTCACTTCTGTGACATATGAAGTTATGATCGAAACTGCAGAAATGGCAGTAATGAATAACGACTACAGTAATGCCATAGAATGGTATGAAGAAGCCTACAGGGAAAGTCGAGATAAAGATTTAGCGGTTAAAATTGCGCACCTTAAGTATGCCATGCGTGATTACGAAAAAGCAGCAAAAGGATATCAGCGTCTGCTGAATAGAGACAAAGATTTACAGTTTCAAGATCTGAGATTGGATTATGGAAAGGCTTTAAAAAGAGCAGGAAGTTTTCAGGAAGCATATAATGAACTTTACGCTTTTACAGAGTATACAGAAGATGAAGACATGAAAAAGGAGGCCCTTTTTGAAATGGAAGGCATTAAAAAAATGGGTCAGTTTGAACAAAATATTGATGCAGTAATAGAATTTGCTGGAAAGAAGGTGAATTATGGACAAGCAGAATATTCACCGACTTACTACAACGATGGGACTCTGTATTACGGTGCGTTTGGTGAGAATAAAGCCATTGAGATCGAAGAAAATGGACCAAGTGCATATGTTCAGATTTATACTTCCATAAAAGATGATGAAGGGAAATTTAAAAAGGGAGAGGCCCTTCCCGAAGAAATTAACAGAGAAGGATATCACACTTCTAATGTGAGCTTTTCAAAAGACGGGAAGCGTATGTTTTTCACACGATCTGTTTTGGATGGAAACATCGCGTCACAAACACAAATTTATGTGAGTTACAGAGGCGACGGTGGTTGGAGCCCAGCTATTTTGCTTGAAGGGGTTAACGGGGAATTTATTTCTACTCATCCAGCACAAGGAGAATTATTTGGAAACGAGGTTTTGTTTTTCACGTCGGATATGGACGGTGGATTTGGAGGTATGGATATTTACTACGCTACTAAGAAAGGTGAAAATAGTTATAGCACTCCAGTGAATCTAGGGGAAAAGGTAAATACGATGTATGATGATGTGACTCCATTTTACATGGATGGGACACTGTATTTTAGTTCAGCGGGATGGCATGGAATGGGTGGCTTAGATATATTTTATAGCACTTGGGATGGCGTGAGGTGGAGTGACCCAGCAAATATGGGATATGGATACAATACTTCATTGGATGATCATTACTTAAGTTTTAACTCAGATGGTACTAAAGGTTTCTTAGTTTCTAATCGAGTAGATAAAGACAAAAGAAGATTAACAAGTAAGACGTGTTGTGATGATGTTTACACAATAGAAATTAGAGAAATTGTCATCGATCTATTGGCGACAGTTCTAGATGAAAATGGTCCTTTAAAAGGGGCTAATGTCGAACTTATTGATCTGTCGGCTGAAGAAGGAACAGACAGTAAGTCAAAATCGAATCTTAGTGGAAGTGATTTTAATTTCCTTTTAGATAGTGATCATAAATATAAAGCCCTTGTCACTAGAGAAGGGTATTATCCAGATTCTGTAGATTTTAACACTTTCGGGATATTGGACGATTATACTGTAAAGAAAAAAGTGACATTAAAACCTATTCCTGTAGAACCCGAGGTGGAAATTGTAACCATTAATCAAGCCATTCGACTTAATAACATCTATTACGATTTTGATGATGATAAAATCTTGCCAGATGCTGAAAAAGATTTAAGTATTCTGTTAGATCTTATGAATCAATATGGCGATATGGTTATTGAGTTGTCCTCTCACACAGATGCTCAAGGGGTTTCTACATATAATCAAAAACTATCTCAAAGAAGGGCTGAATCGGCTGCTCAGTGGTTAGTGGATAAAGGTGTAGTTGCAGATAGGATTAAGCCTGTTGGGTATGGTGAGTCAGTCATCTTAAATCGATGCGTAAACGGCGTAAGATGTGAAGACGAAGAACATCGTTTTAATCGTCGTACAGAATTTAAGATTATAGCAGGACCTGAAACGATAGAAATCAAAAAAGAGGTAATCCGAGGATCTAATTCAGAAAAAAAAAACTAACTAGTCCTGTCCATAACGGAGGAAAACAATCTGTCGAACAGGATACGTTTCCAATTATCAGTTTCGAACAAAATGAAATTGATTTAGGCGACATGGTTCTTGGTGAGTCTAAAGAGCTTACATTTATTTTTATGAACACAGGGACTCGAGATTTACAAATTGAAGTCGTTACGGCCTGCAAATGCACGGATTTGTTATGGACTCGTGAGGCAATCCCACCTGGAGGTGTCGGCGCCATTCAAGCTATGTTTCACTCGGAAACTATGGAAATTGGCCCATTGACGAAAGTCATAGACATTATCGCAAATACAAACCCAATTGTGGTGGAGGCCAAGTTTAAGGCTAATATTTTACCAAAAAAAGACTAAATGGAGTCTTTTCTAAATGAGCTTTGGGCGATGAGTTGGATTCAATGGCTCTCGTTTATATTCAGTCTCATTTATATTGCACTGGCTGTCAGAAATAAAGCGGTTTGCTTCGTTTTTGGATTATTAGCGAGTGTTTTATGGGCTTGGGAATCTTATTTTGTGTTCGAATTGAAATTTGATGCTCTGTTACAAGTTTTTTATGCTTTCATGAGTGTCCTAGGGCTATTTATGTGGTTTAAAGGAGGTGAGAATAATGAAAAACTACCGATTTCTTCCAAGAGTTATCGGTTTCATATAATATCCATTCTCTTAATATTTCTTTTTGCCATTGGTTTGTCTGTGTTTTCAAATCCTTTACTGCAAGGTAAAATGCCTTTTTTGGACGCTTTTACCACGGTAGGTAGCGTGTTTGCCACTATTTTACTGGTTAAAAGAGTCCTTGAAAACTGGATATATTACATCGTTTTCGATATCCTTTATCTGTATATATATGGAAAAAGTGGGGCCTGGCTGTTTGTGGCTATGATGGTAATCTACACAGTTATGGCCATTATCGGATATAGACAATGGTCTAAGGAAAAGGGCATTATTTAGAAATGATCTAAATAAAATTTTGCTAATAAAATGCATAGAGTCTTGACCTCGTGAAAGTCAAAAGCTTACTATCTTTGCGCCATATTTAGCAACGCAAAAAACAACGCTTTGAGACGAGGTATTTATACATTTCTATCCTTATTTGCCTTTGTATTTTCAGCGGAAACTCTATCAGCCCAATCAAGTTCGGGATCCACAAATTATTTCATCTATGCTTTGATAGGTATTGGTGTAATAATCGTATTGTCTGCCATCTCAATGTTAGCAGGGAATCTTCTCGAAATTGAAGCGCAAAAACATGGAGTTGATCTGGATAATGAAGGAGAAAGTACATTTGGTCAGCTAAAAAGCATGTTTGGTAAATCGGTACCAACATTTGCTGATAAAAGAAACTTTCATGAGCTTAAAAAGGGACACGATATCAAATTAAAAGGGAAGGCTACTGGTGCAATCCAAGATGTTTCGATAACACGATTTTCTGTTTCGCCAAAAAGTTTTAATGGTATTTCACCTATTCCTAAAGTTTTAGTTCAAGCAGGTGATGAGGTAAAAGCAGGTCAGGTATTATTTTTCGATAAAAAGAGACCTGAAGTAAAATATGTCTCTCCTGTTAGCGGAGAAGTAGTCGAAGTGACCAGAGCTGAGAAAAGATCCATTGCGGATGTGATAATCCTTGCAGACAAAGAACAAAGTCGTATAAAACATGACATTCCATCGCTGAGTGATACTTCAAGGGAGGATTTAGTGTCTTTCTTGCAAGAGTCGGGGGCATGGACATTATTTGACCAGAGACCATTCAATATTCTACCTGGTACGGAAGATGTGCCAGCGAATATATTTATAAGCACTTTTGATAGTGCGCCTTTAGCTCCAAATGCTAATGTTGTTGCAGAAGGAAAAGGAGAGGCTTTCCAAAAGGGTATTGACGTTTTAAATTGTCTTACTGAAGGAAAAGTCTATTTAGGTTTAGATGCCTCTAGTAATACGCCATCATCGGTTTTTACTCAGGCAGAAAATGCAGAGAAGCATTGGTTTAGAGGAAAGCACCCTGCGGGAAATGTAGGTGTTCAAATTCATCATATTGCGCCAATAACAAAAACATCTAAAGTGTGGACTTTAGGAGTTCAAGAAGTTATAAGCTTAGGATCCTTGTTTTTAACAGGGAGTTTGGATATGTCGAGAGTTGTTGCCATTACTGGTGCTCCATTGGCGGAAGCCAAATATGTCCGAACATATCAGGGTGCAAACATTTCTGATTTACTAAAAGATCAGGGTTTAGAAGAAGGCGTTAGAATTCTTTCTGGTGATGTTCTTTCCGGTAAAGAAAAGGCTATGGACGGATTTTTAAATTTCAGAGACGACCAAATCACAGTTTTAGAAGAGGGAGATGATTATGAGTTGTTTGGTTGGTTATTACCATTAGCTCCAAGACCTAGCGTTAGTAAGACGTTCCCTGGTTTTTTAATGCCAAATTTTGAATTCGAAGCGAATACGAATACACATGGTGAAAAACGTGCTTTTGTAGTCACAGGACAGTACGAAAAAGTACTGCCTATGGATATCTACCCACAGCATTTAATGAAAGCAATTCTAACTGGTAATATCGAGCGTATGGAAGGTCTCGGAATTACTGAGTTAGCCGAAGAAGATATCGCCTTGTGCGAATTTGTTTGTACGTCAAAGCAACCTTTGCAAAAAATCCTCAGAGATGGTTTGACTGATTTACAGGAACAACTTTAATCAACGAGGAAAAAGATTACTGAAATGGGATTACTTGACTTTTTCAAAAAAATCGAACCGGACAAAAAGAAAAGCCCGGTACTTCATACGCTATACGACGCATTGTTTACAATGGCGTATACGCCTAATACTGTTACTAAAGGTGGAGTCCATGTAAGAGATGGTATGGATCTGAAAAGAACCATGGTTCAAGTGGTACTGGCACTTCAATTGTGTTTCTTGTTTGGTACATATAATATTGGACATCAACACTTTTTGGCCATGGGTGAGCACTTTGGTTTTCTAGAAGGATTCCATCTTAAACTAGCTCATGGATTAATTAAATTACTTCCACTCTTTATCGTCTCGAATCTTGTGGGACTTGGTATTGAGATATACTTTGCTTCTAAAAAAGGACATGCTGTAGAAGAAGGCTATTTAGTATCAGGTGCTTTGATTCCTTTAATTATGCCACCCGATTTACCATTATGGATGTTAGTTATCTCAATCTTTTTTGCAGTAATCATCGGAAAAGAGATTTTTGGAGGTACCGGGATGAATATTTGGAACGTAGCTCTTCTTGCGCGTGTTTTTGTATTCTTTGCTTACCCTACAGAAATATCAGGAGATCAGGTTTGGGTTTCAGGATTTGAAAGTTTAAAAGCGGGTGCCGCAGCGGATTATAGTTGGTGGCATACAGGTCTATTTAATACACTGTTTGAATGGATGGGAGTCGCACAATTTGATACGGCCTCTGTTGTGGCCGACGGTTTTAGCGGGGCCACGCCTTTAGCTTTAGCTTATGAAGGAGGTTGGGAAAATGTAACTCAACATTACTCGGCTGCGCAGATGTGGTGGGGTACGATTCCAGGTTCTATCGGTGAAACCTGTAAACCATTTATTCTATTAGGTGCATTATTCTTATTGGTTCGTGGTATTGCGAGTTGGAGAATAATGGTAGGAATGGTGATTGGTACTGCCCTTACGGGAATGCTTATGAATGCGTGGGGCGCAAGTCCATTTATGGAAGTTCCTTGGATTTATCATTTCTACATGGGAAGTTTCTTCTTCGCCATGGCATTTATGGCAACAGATCCAGTAACTGCTGCTTCCACAAATACAGGGAAATGGATTTACGGATTTTTTATAGGTATGATTGGATTGATAATTAGAGTGTTTAATCCAGCGTATCCTGAAGGGTGGATGTTAGCGATTTTATTCCTTAATACATTCGCTCCAATGATTGATCATTTTGTTTTAGAGTCTAACATTAATAAACGATTGGCCCGTGCATAATAATAGATATATACTTGTATTCGTCTTCATCATGACGGCGATTGTGGCTTTGGTACTTTCTTTTATGTCGATTGGTTTAAAAGGAATCCATGACCGAAATGAGGCAATTTTTAATAAAAAAGCCATTCTATCATCCATTCAAGACCATCTTGGCGAAGGAGTCAAAGCGGCGGATCTTCCTGATGATGAGGTTCTGAAGATTTTTGACAACCAGGTAAAACAGATGGTTGTTGATATTAATGGAGATCCTATTTCGGAAGAAGAAGTAGCTGCTCTTTATAAAGGTGGTAAAGCAGAGAATGTGGATATGGCTAAAGAGAAGAAAAAAGATCCTGTAGATAGAATGTATCCGGTATTTATATACACGACAGAGACAGGAGAAAAATTTCATATAGTTTCTGTGAGAGGAAATGGTCTTTGGGATGAGATTTGGGGATGTGTAGCGATCAAAGATGATTTTAAAACAGTAGTAGGAGCAGCATTTGATCATAAAGGCGAGACTCCAGGTCTAGGTGCAGAAATTAAAGATAACCCTGCATTCTCAAAGCAGTTTGCTGGAAAATCATTGTATAATTCGGCTGGAGAATTTACCTCTGTTTATGTGCGTAAAGGTGGAGCTGTTGATCAGACGTATGAGGTAGATGGTATTAGTGGCGCTACAGTAACGGCTGATGGAGTATCTGATATGTTGTATTCAGGTATTCAAAATTATTTGGGCTATTTCGAAAAAAGTAAATCCTAATCAATATGGCTGAAACGCAAGTTTTAGAGAAAAAGGAGCCAACATTCGCGTTCGGAAAAAACGAACGTAAATTACTAACAGATCCATTGGATGATAACAATCCAATTACAATCCAAGTACTTGGGATTTGTTCGGCATTGGCGGTAACGACTTTGATGTTTCCATCGATTATTATGGCTATTGCCGTAATTTTCGTGTGTGCATTTTCAAGTTTATTTACGTCGTTATTAAGAAATTATATTCCTAAGCAGGTGCGAATGATTGTCCAGTTGGTCATCATAGCATTCTTAGTGACTGTCGTGGAGTTAAGTCTTAAGGCGATTAATTATCCGGTGTATAAGCAGTTGTCTGTATTCATCGGATTGATCATTACAAACTGTATCGTTATGGGGCGTTTGGAGGCTTTCGCTTCCGCGAATAGACCATGGCGTGCCTTTTTGGATGGTGTGGGTAATGGTTTAGGATATGGTATTATTTTAATTATAGTGGCATTGATTCGTGAAGTATTTGGTAAGGGAACATTCTTGGCTGGTACGCCAATAGAGGCTAAGCTTATAGGGCCAACAAGTGAATACTTTATCAATACAGCGGAAAGTACATGGTTTGGTTGGTATACAAATAACAACCTTATGGTATTACCAGCTGCCGCGATGTTTATTATTGGAATACTCATTTGGATTCAAAGAAGTCGTAATCCAAAATTGGTTGACATTTCCTAAACCGCTTAAAATTTATCTGACGTGGAATTATTTAACTTATTTATAAAAGCTGCTTTCATTGAAAATATGATCCTTTCCTATTTCTTAGGAATGTGTTCTTATCTAGCAGTATCTAAGTCTGTGAAAACAGCCATTGGATTAGGAGCGGCAGTCATTTTCGTATTAGGAATCACTATGCCAATTAATTGGTTGATTAACGAATATTTACTTTCAGAAAATGGATTACTTGGAATGGATTTAACCTTTTTACGGTTTATTCTATTTATCGCTGTAATTGCCTCAATGGTTCAGTTAGTAGAGATGGTCATTGAAAAGTTTTCTCCAGCGCTTTATACAGCACTTGGTATTTTCTTACCACTTATCACAGTAAACTGTGCCATACTTGGTGGTTCATTATTTATGGTTTCTAGAGAATATAACTTTAGCGAATCTGTTGCCTTTGGATTAGGTGGAGGTTTCGGATGGTTTTTAGCGATAGTGGCTATTGCAGCCATCCGTGAGAAGATTCAATACAGCAATGTCCCTCCAGCACTAAGAGGATTAGGAATGGCCTTTATTATCACAGGCCTTATGGGGATTGCTTTTATGAGTTTACTTGGTATTGATCCAGCTACACTCTCTTCTAATTAATTTGATAAAAAAGACACAGCAATGATATTATTACTTTCATTTGGACCAATTATCGCCGCAGTAGCTGTCTTCAGTTTGGTAATCTTAGGATTGTCATTCATGTTGATCGCCGCGAGAAAAAGATTGGTGCCTCAAGGTGATGTGAAAATTGTAATTAACGGAGACGAAGAAAATCCAATGGTGGTTTCTCCTGGAGATACTTTATTAACGGCACTGTCTAATCAAAATGTATTTCTTCCATCGGCTTGTGGGGGTGGAGGTACATGTGCGATGTGTGAATGTCACGTGCATTCAGGCGGTGGAGATGTACTCCCTACAGAAATGAACCACTTAACACGTAAAGAAGCCGCTGATGGAATGAGATTAGCTTGCCAGGTGAAAGTACGTGAGGATATGGATATCCAGATCCCTGAAGAAATCTTTGGTATAAAGAAGTGGGAATGCGAAGTAATTTCAAATTATAACGTGGCCACTTTTATTAAGGAGTTTGTTGTAAAACTGCCTGAAGGTGAGACACTAGATTTCCAAG
>JAHDBE010000063.1:8327-13736 GCA_020630555.1 Saprospiraceae bacterium | reverse complement strand
TCATGAATTCTTTGATATAATCTCTTTGGGTAGTATTGGTCGTATGTCCTGCCATCCCATTAAGAAGCACCACTGTATTATCCAAATACGAAAACTCGAATACGTCAGAATTATCTATTTGAGTACCAGTGGTTATTTGTTCACCACTATAGCCTTGACTTTTAGCAATTTCAAAAATCGATTGTTCGGCGGGGATAAAAGAAGTTCCAACAGAACTGCCTCCTTCATAAGGAATCACTCCGTCATTTATATTGCAGATGGATAGGTACTCTCTATTGCTGGTAATAGAATTGACGATATCGTAACCACAAAAATCGGATTGATTAGTCGTTTCACCACTAGGGCTGTAAAATTCACCATTATGAAATTGTGGCTCTGTCATTTGAGAAACCATGGCCACAAACTGACTGATGTTTGGTAAATTATTTTCTATGAATATTCTATTAGTCAGGGCCGCCCCATTTGAAGAACCGAGAATTTTGATGTTGTCGGGGTCGACGTTTTTATAATTTAATAGCTCTTCGATTAGCAAATTGACAAATTCTACATCGGGTGCATCACTTTGCTCTCCGCAAATGTTCCAGCTGTTTAAATAGCCAGAAGGTGCCACAACAATATGACAGTCTAGGAGGTTTCCAATATTATTTCTCATGGCTTCACCGTTGCCTCCATTTCCATGTATAGCAATACAAACCGGATAAACATCATCTTCAGTCGCGCCTTCAGGTATTTTTATGAACGATTCATAGATCCATCCATTTGGTTCTTGATCCCAGGACATTTCAATACTTAGATCACTGGTGTTTTCTAGGCAGTTTTGAGTAAAACAAAGACTATAATCACTATCGTGGTTATTTACAATCTCCATGGCAATTGATCGCAAATCTGTATTAAATCCTGTGTCGTAATCAAAGCTGTTTAAATCAACATCATAAATACTATTTAGCCAGATCAAACCACCCGTTTCTCTGACAATATTCCCTTGATGTCCTTTGGTGTCTGTAAAAATCGAAGATTCTATTGGTCCCGACATTTCAATCGGATCAAGCAATTCATTATCAAGGTTCATTTGATAAAGTTCAAAAGTAGCGCGTCCAGTAGGAATTGTAAATATCTTTGTAGAGGGGAATTCGGCTCGTAAAGGATCTACGACAGTCTTGTGAATAACATCTTTAATAAAATAATCATAGAGTTCATGTATGGTATCAAAACCATTATCTTCTGCTAATTGATCCCAATTGGCTGGGAAATCGAAGGATGGTATGGATAAGAAAATGGTAATATCAGGATTGTTTATTAACGCGTATTCAATCCATTCTCTAAAGCCATCAGTAGGGTTGTCCGGTATTAATCCTGCCGTCATGCCAAAATATTCAATATTACCTTGATCGAGAGTAGCTTTAATTTCTAGATGTTCAGCGCTTGTAGAATCTTGCCAAAAATTTATAGGTCTTCCATTCTCTCCTCCTCGAAAAACTGTAGTACCATCATGATTATTAAACCCAGCCTCTACAGCCATGGTGTTAAATTTTTCTGCATAAGGCCTGAAAAAGCTATTGCCTATTTGCAACATCCTATAACCTTCTGTTTCCTCTGTTATACAGTCATTGGTTTGGCCAATAGAACATGTAGTCACAATTAAAAACAAAGCCGTTATCTCAAGTATTAATTTCATAGAGTTATATTTTCAATCACAAATTAGACTCTGCTTATAAATAATTGTTTAATCACATTTTTAAATGACGAATAATGAGGTAGTGACAGTAGAAGCCTTTAGTTATGTTGGTGGTTGTACTAATTTATTCCACAATCAAATCCTGCCTCTCAACTAAAAAGTCAAAAGATAATTCGAATAAGCCTTTGCCGTCGACAGTTGCATTCCAAGCTCCATGTCCGTAACCATCCAATGTAACTAGTTCACTGTAAATGGCTAACGAATCATAAATGCTTTGCAACTCTAGGGCTTCTTCGTAGGGAGTAACAGGATCAAATTCATTGCCATGAGCCATAAATAATTCTGGATCACCAGAATCATATCGATCCAAACCATAGACCCCTTCTAAGACATCGAGTTTGATATGAGAGCCCCAGAAGTACACCATACTTTTAAGCGTATAAGTCTCATTAAGGTTAGTGGTGGATAATGTCGGGTCGTCCGACTGAGGAATTTCATCTCTAAAATCTTCCAGATTTGAAATGCCTAAGGCAATGGTAGTTATCGCTCCTGCTGAAGCACCTCCGACAGTTATAAAGTCTAAATTAATGTCATAAGCTTCTGAGTTGGCGACTAACCATCTTAGTGCTGCCTTAGCATCTCTTTGAGCTGCGTACATGGCAATACTTTGCTGTAATTGTTCCGGTGATTCTACCGATTCAATGGCATGCTCAATCCATTCTTGAGGAACAATTCCTTTATAAAAGTTTATCACTTCTTCTTGAGACATGCCACTAAGTTGGCCTAACTCTTCCGTAGTTCGATAATCTATAGAAGCAAAAACCCATCCTCTTGAAGCGAAATAATTTGCCATGTCTACAATTTCGGGTTTGTGTTTTATGCCCCCAGTAAAACCACCACCATGAATAAACATAAAAACAGGTCTATTCGTAGAGGTGTTATCTGGATAATAAACATCTAAAAGTTGAGGAATGGGAAATGGGGTAGTACTAAGTTGATCATGTCCTAGCCCCTCAGCAAAGGTGATATCTTCATCCTTTAAAACAGAAAAAGTTGATTCTTCTTTAATAATCGGTATGCCATCGTTTGATGAGTTTGGTTCATCATCCTTACAAGCAGTTAATAAGAAGGCTACAAAAATGATCAGATAAGCTATTTTATGCATGTTATAATTTTGAATTTTATACTTGTTGGATTCTATGCGGGTTTTACAAGTAATTTTAGTGTACTAATTGATGTTTAAATTGATCTGCAAATACTCTGTATTGATCTTGCGTGGATCTTATTACCGTATTCTTGTCCATAGTGACCGTATCCGAAGTATTCATTTCTGAATGATATTCCCGTACATATTGATCACTCCATATCACCAGTTCCATGATAAGAGGTGTCAGATCTATTCCTTTTTCAGTCAATAAATAGATGTTCTCTTTTTTGTTGGTTTTTAGTTTGTTTTTAGTAATTACTTTCATGGATTCCAAGACCTTCAATCTTGATGAAAGCAAATTAGTGGCGACTTTTTCATCTGAAGTGGCAAACTCTTTAAAAGTTGTCTTTTTGTGAAGCAACATATCCCGGACTAAGACTATGGACCATTTGTCTCCAATCATATCTAGAGCCGAGGCAATCATACAAGAAGATCGAAATTTGAGGTTCATAGATGCGAAATTAATACTTTAAAAATTAAAGTAAAATAGCGCATACGCGTGAAGGCTTTTACAAAAGCACTTGCTCTTTATAATTCAAGAATTAAATCTATGATGGAGTCAAAACTTAATACTGATCCGTCCGTAACATAACTAAAGTACATGCATCCAAAGTATCGATTCCTGCTTTTGCTGCTTTTCTTCGAAAATCAATATTCTCCGTTCCTGGATTAAAAATGATTCTCTTTGGCTTTAAGCCAATGATATACTCCTCATATTCATCCTGAATTCTCGGGTTAATATAAAGGCTAACAGTATGTACATCTGAGAATGAAATTTTTTCAGTAATGATTTTTACATCTTCCACGATTCCTTTTCTAGCTCCAATGGCTAACACTTCATGGTTCGCATTGCGAAGTCTGGTAATGGCTTGATTTGAAACCCGCTTTGGGTTTTCGGAAGCACCGATAATTAATGTCCTCAAGGTAGATAGTTTGATAGTTTAAAAACGGTTCTCTGAGGTATTAACAAGGTGTACATAAAACTAAGTTTCTGAATTTTAATAATCGATAACGAATGGAAGATTTTTTAACACTATCTAATCGAGAAAAGAGGGGTGTAGTTGTTCTAATCTTGATGTTAGCCTTATTACTTTATTTCCGTTTTCGTCCAGAACTATCAGAAACTGAGTTACCATCCGTTGATAATATCCTCATTAATTCAGACACTACTGAAAAGGAATTCACCTATTCTAAGGAGCCAGTTTTTGTAGATAGACCCGTTAAGAAATCTCCACGGAAATCAGATCAGAGGAAAAACCCAATACGTAAGATACCACAGAAGAGGAGTATATCAGATAAGCCATTTATGGCTAATGAAGTCACAGATTCCATTTTAAAAAGTTATGATATTAATAAGAGAGCACGATCTAATTGGTTAAAGTACATCGACGCAGGTGGACATATTCATAACATGGAAGGTCTTAAAAAAATTTATGCATTGACGGAAGTCGAAATAAAAAGACTAGAATCTCGAATTCGTTTTCCTAAAAACAGTCAGAAAAAGGTACATAAATACCCTCCTAAAATAGAGATGCCAAAAATCGATTTAAACCTATGCACAGCCGAAGAACTCCAAAAGTTAAGGGGTATTGGTCAAGTGTTATCCTCTCGGATTATAAGATTTAGAGAGTCTCTGGGTGGGTTTCATCGGGTCGAACAGTTAGCCGATGTTTACGGAATAAGCGATAGTCTATTTCAGGAAATTAAAATACATGTTTCTTTAAAAGACCCTAAATGGAATAAAATTCTAATTAACTCCATAGACTTAGATAGCTTAAAAATGCATCCTTTATTTGATTGGAAAACTTCAAAACTCACCATTGCTTATCGTAACCAACATGGATCTTTTAAAGACAGCCTGGATTTCAAAAAAATGCGTTTTCTTCAATCAGAAGATTATAATAAAATTCTTCCTTACTTAGATTTTAGAGACTACACGGGAATGGCGCTATACCGCTGAACGAAAGACTGCATTTCATCTACCATATCTGGCGAACCAATGGCTATGGTAGATCTCTGATGTAATTCTGTCAATTCTAAATCTAAAATCCGTTCCAGACGACAATTTATGGCCTTTCCACCCGCTTGCTCCACAATCATCGCCATTGGATTACATTCATAAAGTAGGCGTAATTTTCCTTCTGGATATTTTCGCGTATTTGGATATAGAAAAATACCACCCTGAAACATGATCCTATGGATATCTGATACCATACTTCCAATGTACCGAAGTCGTAAGTTCATATCCGAGCATTCATCAATGAATCGTCTCATTTCAATATCGAATTTTAAATAGTAGCCTTGGTTGACACTATAGTAATTGCCTCTATTAGGGATCTTTATGTTAGGATGGGAGAGACAAAATTCTCCAATGCTTGGATCTAAAGTGAAACCATTAACACCTTGCCCAGTCGTATACACGAGGATAGTTGAAGTACCATAGAGGACGTAACCAGCAGCGACGAGTTTTGTACCCTTTTGGAGAAAATCTTGAAGTTCGACGCTCTTTTTCTTTTTAGAAATCCGC
>JAHDBE010000063.1:7466-8317 GCA_020630555.1 Saprospiraceae bacterium | reverse complement strand
CACCTTGACCCGTCGTATAGACGAGGATAGTAGAAGTCCCATAAAGGACGTAACCAGCAGCGACGAGTACCCTTCTGGAGAAAATCTTGAAGTACGACGCCCTTTTTCTTTTTAGAGATCCGCTTGTAGATTCCAAAAATGGTACCGACGCTTACATTAACATCAATATTTGACGAACCGTCCAGAGGATCCATAACCACGATATAATCTCCTGATCTTCCGTTTACTGGTGGTAAATCGATGTACTCTTGTAATTCTTCAGAGGCGATGCCGCAGCATTCACCATTGGTTCGTAAACACTCAATCATCTTTTCATTCGAAAAAAGATCGAGTTTCTGAACTTCATCTCCAGAGATATTCGAACTCCCATCAATGCCAAGAATATTAACAAGTCCCGCTTTATTGACTTCGCGATTTATAATTTTTCCTGCTATTCCGATGTCCCTGAGTAATCGAGTCAACTGCCCAGTGGCGTTTTTATTACTCTTCTGGGTCTTGATGATGAATTCATCAAGAGTCACAATTTTGTTATTCATTTTAAGCTATCGTTAGTGTTATTTAAAGATCAATACGGGTATTAATCTTATGAGCACAAATTTACGTAAACGTTTACGCAACTTAAAACAGCAGGCCAATAATGAATATCCGCGAGATGCCTTTCGTACGGTTCGTGATTCTATACGCGATGGGTATTTATTTAGCGCACACTAATTGGCTTTCGCCAATGGAAATACGGCCCGTGATTTATGGTTTGGCTTTTTTACTTGTGCTCTTAGGTGCTTTCAGGTTTTCAATTGTCTATTGTGTACTTATTGCCTCTCTAGGTTTTGTACATCACAGTTTGACAAAGA
>JAHDBE010000063.1:0-7456 GCA_020630555.1 Saprospiraceae bacterium | reverse complement strand
GCCTGGCGATTACCATGTTAAGGCTATCGTCATTGAGCCCGACTCCTCGAAAAACAGATACATCCTTAAGGTTGTGGAGATTGATGGAGGAAGAAAAAAGGGAATAAAGTTATTGCTGTATGATAAAACAAGATCGTATTCATATTTGGATACGCTTTCCTTTACAGCAGAATTAAGACGGATAAATTCCGGAGCCAATCCTGGTGAATTTGACTTTCGTCAATTTATGCATCATAAGGGAATAGAGTTCGTGGTTTATAGTAATTCAATAAAAGATCTTGAAACGAAATCAAATCAAAAGAAAACTTTCTTTGGTATATCAAAGCATGTGAAATCTTTGATCGAACAAAATCTCAAATCCCAATTAAAGGATAGTCGAATTTACTCTATTGCCCTAGCTATTAGCTTAGGAGAAAAGAACAATATGGATGGCTCACAGCTTGATAATTTTAAAGCGACTGGAACCATGCATGTGATGACCGTTTCAGGTCTTCACGTAGGAATTGTTTTTGGACTACTTCACCTGTTACTCTTTTGGTTTAGGCCAAGGAGCTTTATACTTATCTTGGTTAAATCCTCAATTCTTTTAGTAGGTGTTTGGGCATTTGCCTTCATAACGGGTTTAGCACCAGCAGTTGTGAGGGCTGCTATGATGATTACAATATATCAAGGTGCTACATGTTTAAATCGTCCTGCAAATGTTTTTAATATCATTAGTCTAGCCGGATTTTTGATGTTGATTTATGATTCTCACTATTTATTTAATATCAGTTTTCAGTTTTCTTTTCTGGCTTTGCTGAGTATAGTCTGTTTTTATCCTTGGATTTCTGGATGGGTAAATACGGGTGTTTACTTTTTAGACAAAATATGGGACCTGATTGCTCTTTCTCTATCTGCCCAGATTTTAGTTTGGCCATTGTCTGTCAAATATTTTGGGATGTTTCCATTGTATTTTTTTATTTCTGGGATTATTGCAGTACCTGCGGCAACCGTCATTTTGGTTGGTTCTTTACTGCTGTTTGTGGTTTCAATGATCACAAGTTCTTTCTCATCTCATTTGGTGTATTTATTATCCGATTCCATTCGAGTATTAGATTGGACAATGAGTGAGTTGGCTAAATTTCCACACGCTGTTTTTAAGAATATCTTCTTGGATGATGTGACCATGATCTTATATTATGTGACTATTCTATTGTCACTGGTGTTTTGGCGAAAGCCAAAAAAGAAATTATTTACTCTGCTGATTGGATTTGTACTCGTCTGTTTTTATCAAAATCTCGAATTAAGAAAATGCAGAGCTCAGGATTTATTGGTCGTGTATTCAGATAAAGTATTAAACGTAGATTGGTTAAAAGGCTTAGACTGTTTTAGATATCGTGAAGATGAGAATATACAATATCGCTTTCCGCACACAAGAGGAATTAAGAATGATTATAAGATTGAGTTAGGTCAAATTCCCGAGCTATCAATAATAGGTAGTCAAAAGAATTCGAAAATATGTGTTGCTTTAAACACAACGAACACCTCAGACAATACTCATCATTGCGCGTATATTTTAATACATCCAAAAGTGAAGTATAGACAACGCAAGGAGTGGTTAGAATTAGAATTAAAAAGAGAGGTAAAAGTCCATTGTTTAAAAACACAAGGAGCATTTGTATACGACAGAAACAAAAAAAGCAGCCTAAGTTATTAGACTGCTTATATTTTTTTAGAATCTAGTACGATTTTGTTTACCAACTCATATCATCCTCGGACTCCACTTTCCCTTCTGCAGCGGGTGCATCAGAAGCTTTGTTTTCCGCTTCTTGAGAAGCTTCCCACTCCGCTTGTCTACGCTCAAACTGCTCATAATCATAATCTGGCATAAGGTCAGATTTAACATGATCAATGGTGTCTTGGAGACTGCTTAAAAAACGATTGAAATCTTCTTTATACAAGAAAATTTTGTGACGGTCATATCCGTCGTCATTAAAGCGTTTAGTACTTTCTGTCAGGGTAATGTAGTAATCATCACCTTTGGTTTTACGCACATCAAAGAAATAGGTACGTCTTTTCCCAGCACGAACCTTAGTTGAATAGATGCTCTCAAATCTGCCTGACTTTTCTTCTTGATCCACAGCTTACAATTTTTCGATGATTTTTACACAATTGTTCTTTACAAATGTAAATAAATTAGTAAAATATCAAAATTATCGCTCATGTATTTCAAAGTCATGGTTCTGTTGCTCAAACCACTCGAAATACTGGCCTTTACTATCCATAAGCTCTTCGTGGCTTCCCATTTCGACAATATTACCTTCATCTAATACAATGACTTTGTCAAAATTTAACAAACCGTACGCCCGATGTGTGATGATTAATGCCGTTTTATCTTGGATCACTTCATTTAGATAACTAAGTACTTCGTTTTCTGTTGTAGCATCGACGGCAGACAAGCAATCGTCAAGAATCAGAATATCTGGATTTTTTAAAAAAGCACGCGCAATGGAAACTCTTTGTTTTTGTCCTCCTGATAAAGTAACGCCTCTTTCTCCAACTTTGGTCTCGTACTTTTCGGGCAACTGATCTATTTCTCGATGAATGGACGCATATTTTGCGTTGGCCATTACACTTTCCAAACTGGCTTCTGGAACACCAAATTTGATGTTGTTTTCGATGGTGTCCGAAAACAAGAAAACATCCTGAGGGACATAACCAATTTTATCTCGTAAATCTTTTAACTCAAGATCTTTAATGTTTTGATCTCCGATATAAATATCACCTTCCGTTGTATCGTACATCCTTAACAAAAGATCGGCCATAGTACTTTTTCCAGAAGCGGTTTTTCCTATGATGGCTATTTTCTCTCCAGGATTTATGGTAAGGTTAATATTTTTTAAAGCCTTAATGCCAGTATCAGGATAGACGAAAGACACGTTTTTAAATTCTATTTTGGCCGAATTTATTTTGGTCCCATTCACTGGGTTTTTGATACTTGGTTCTGTTTTTAGAAAGTCGTTTATTCGTTTTTGCGAGGCATCCGCTTGTTGAATAATTGATGCGATCCATCCCACGGAAGTAAATGGCCAAGTCAAATAGTTAACATAAATGATAAACTCCGCAATGTTGCCGTAGCTAATATTTCCTTTAGAAACTTCTAAACCACCGACATAGACGGTTATGGCTACGCTAATTCCGATCATTAGAATCATCAATGGAAAAAACAAGGCATTGATCCGAGCAAGATCCATGGATTTATTTTTATAATCCTGGCACGCATCATCAAAATGATCTACAAACTGATTTTCTTTATTGTAGGATTTAACAACCCGAATACCTGAGAACACTTCTTGAGAAATACTATTCAATTTGGCCAATTGGATTTGTATTAATTCGGATTTCTTATGTATCAAACTACTAACGACATATATAGAAATGCTTAAAAAGGGTAGGGGCAATAAAGTCCAGAGGGTCAACTTAACACTGACATTTAACATCGCGCTGATAACCACTATAAATAGAGTAGTCAGATTTAAACCATATAGAATTGCAGGACCCAAATACATTCGAACTTTACTGACGTCCTCTGTAATTCGGGCCATTAAATCACCTGTCTTGTTTCTTTTGAAAAAGGCAGTATCCAGTTTTTCGTAATGAGCGAAGAGATCCTTTCTTAGATCATATTCCACCAATCGAGAAACCACAATGATGGTTTGTCTCATAAAGTACATGAATATGCCCATTAGAATCGCCAGACCAATGACCTTTAATCCATATTGAAATAAAGCGTCATTAACAATTTCAGAGAAACTCTCTTTCTCGTTTTCTGGAGCTAAATCAAACTGTTTTATGGAATCTGATACATAGTTTAAACCATCTCGAATAACCTGCGGCATACGCACACGGAAGAAATTGTTGAGAAATACAAAAAGTACGCCCAACAAAATTCGCCATTTGTATCGCAGTAAGTAACGGTTGAGAGTTCGGAGATGCTTCAAATTCTAGTGGTCTTCAGACAAAACTACGAAAATCGCAGCTCTATCTAGAAGCAACAATCAATGACTCGTAAGGTTTATTTTAGCTTAAAATCTAGGGTCAGTGTTCCACACTGCTTGTCTAATTCACCTGGAGTGAATTTATATTTCTTTGCATGTTTTACGGCGAGGTCAACAAGATATTGATCGGTTGTTTTGGAGCCTTTTTGTTGAAATCTTGCCTCAATTACTTTTCCTTCTGTATCGACGCAAATTCTAACGACGACAATCCCTTCTTTTTGACTTTTATCACGAAGGGTAGGTTCGAAGACTAATCCACGATTTCCGAGTCCTCCTCCTATTTTTCCTTTGCTGTCGATGGTTCCTTTCCAGGCATCACTATTTTTCTTTCCGTTTGGATTTCCTGCAGGATTCTCGTTAGTCCCCTCAGAGCTATTGTTGAAAAGACTGCCGAATTTCTTTTTCTTTTTATTGAGAGCTTCTTGTCTTTCACGTTCGAGTCGTTCTTCTTCTGCTCGCCGCTCTGCTTCTAGAACTTCAGGATCGATTTTTTCCTCTTGAGTGTCCTCAATTATTTTTTCATCATTGACCTTTTTAGCTTTTGAGATGATAATGGGTTCATCTTGTTCAAGAGTCGTTGTTTTACTACTTGTTTTTGCTTTTGTAACGGTCTTTGCTTTCGTCGCTTTGGTAGGACTTGACTTCGTGGGTGTGTCTACAACTTTAGTCTGTGATTCGGATTTTACAGAAGGTTCTTCCACAAATCCAAAAGCTACGATAACACCCTGTTGCTCAGGTGGCGGATCTTGATGCTGCATCCATGGAAGAAGACATATCAAGAGCAAAGCCACATGAATGACTACACTAAAAACGATTCCTCGTCTTTTGTTTTCTTCTTCCTGAAATAGCACTAATTCTTCCATGATCTTATAACGTTCTGTTTGAGAACGTATTTCATATTAAAAATTATACTAATATAAGGGAGATTTTCCTAAAAATCTACTGGGGATCTGTGAGAACTGGATTGACACCGTATCGATACGCGGCATCCATAACGGCCACGACACTTTGATTTGGAGATTTTTTTGAGGGAGAAATAGTAATGGAGGCGTTATCTCCAGACTTTCGTAATGCTCTCATTTTCTTTTCGACGCCACTTAAGGAAGCCTTAGATCCATCTATATAGTAGGTGCCACGATCTGTTATTTTTAAACGTGTATTGGTTGAAGGCACTGAAGACGACTTACTTTTTTTACCAGGGAGTTTTAGGTTAAGAGCATTTGGAATAATCATGGACGAAGTCAACATGAAGAAAATTAACAGTAAGAATATAATATCTGTCAATGATGACATATTAAATTCTGCGCTTACTCGAGATTTTTTCTTGATACCCATTATCCTCTTGGTTTTGTGGCGATAATTGCTTTGAGTTTAAGACCTGCAGCAATTTTAATGACACGATGAACGCGTTCCCACGGAACACCATTTTCTGAAACAATATTCACTGTAGCATTTGGTTTGTTACCTCCGTAATGGACTTCTTTGGCAATTCTTTTTTCAAGAGTTTTCCAAGAGCTTCTTTTTCCGTTGAAGGTTAACTTTCCATCTTTGGTCATCATAACTACCAAGTCCGTAGGCGCAACCGTCGTCGAATCAGAAACAGGAAGATCCACATTAATCTGAATCATCGATGAGGTTAACATGAAGAAAATCAACAACAGAAAGATGATGTCCGTTAATGAGGACATACTAAATTCTGCGTTGACTTTATTTCTTCTTTTCATGCTAATGTTTTCTGTTGACTTACGTCAAAGTTATGCAGAGGGTTCTTGTAATAAATCCATAAAATCTACGGTCGTTCTCTCCATTTTAAAAACGACTTTCTCGACTTTCGCTACTAATATATTATAGCCTACAAAGGCAAAAATCCCAATAAATAATCCAAAAGCTGTCGTTAATAGAGCTTGATAGATACCACCTGCCAAAACATCAGGAGTTACGTTAGACTCCGAGGCCATTTTATGGAAGGCGATGATCATACCCGTTACGGTACCAAAGAAACCAATCATTGGAGCAGCTCCGGCGATACTCGCTAAAGTTGATAAGTTCTTTTCTAATTTGAATACTTCTAGGTTACCTACATTTTCGATAGCAGCATCGATGTCTCTAAGAGGCTTTCCGATACGCATAAGCCCTTTCTCTACCATTCTTGCTACTGGAGAGTTGGTGGTTTTGCATAAAGCTTTTGCACCTTCGATATTACCGGCATTCACAGAAGCACGGATATTATTGATGAAGTTTGTATCAATGCGACCTGCTTTACCGATCGTTAAATATCTTTCAATGAAAATATATAGGGCGATGACAGATAAAAGGAGCAGAATACCTACAATGGCAATACCCAGTGGACCGCCTTTTACGATAACATCTATTATGGTTTCTTTCGTGACGTCTTCTTCAGCGGCTTGAAAGAGGAAAAAACTTAAATTTAGCATGGAGCCAGGATTTTTGTTTTGATTAGTGTTCGTTACGAACGAATTTGAGGACCAGTAAATTATCTGATCAACTACAAATTTAGCGAATTGCCTAAAATATTAATAAAAATCCTTATTTGTTAACGAAGACATTCAAGTCTTCTATTTATTGACGAAAGTCAAAAACCTAGGATTTTAAAAACCTAAATGCTTTATAATCCCCTTTTTCAGACTGTAATCGGAGTACATATTGGCCGAAAGGCAAGGAGACTCTAAGAATTTTCTCGTGAGTACCTTTAGATAATCCCAACCATTGTCCTTGAGTAATTAAGCGACCTTGCATATCCACAATCTGATAATCAATATCCATTTTCCCTTCTAAATCCATTAATACATCCAATCCATTAGCATGGCTAGTAATCGTCGCATGAAGTTTCTGTCCAACTCTTCCGTACTCAATTGTACCAGTCGAGGGATTACTTAAATCAACCTTTGCATAATAAATGTTAAGGTCAAAATCATTTTCACGGCCATCTGACCAAAACGAAATGGCCTGATGTTTCGTGGCGATAAGTTGGTGATATTCACCGATGCCAAATCCGTTACTTGCAGTGATGGAAAAATCCATATCCATGCTTTCCGAATTGAGGAGAACCTCCTCAAAAGTCTCACCACCATCTTGAGAAATGCCCATGTAAAAATCCGTGACCTTCGAATCAGCGTCGTGATTTCGACGATCGTACCAGTCCATAATTACTAGACCATCAGGATTGACGTAGATGCTTGAATAAAATTGTTGAGTACCTTCTTCTGTATCTGGGTGAACTTTAACTCGGTCAGACCATGTCTCACCACCATCATCCGAATACATCAAGAAGACATCAAAAACTGTCGGATCTGTTTCTTCTGAAGCAGTGAAGCTTAAATATAAACGCCCATCAAATGGACCGCCCGTGTTGTCCATGGCCAAATATGCTGTAGGTTGAAATCGTGTGCTAATATCAT
>JAHDBE010000062.1:7891-13849 GCA_020630555.1 Saprospiraceae bacterium | reverse complement strand
TTACAATCAGAAAATATTACAGTTACGATTAATGCGGATGGCGTTTTCATAAACGATGCGCAAGTAATTATAGCAGATATAGAAACGGATAATGGCGTCGTGCATGTTATTGACGCAGTATTATTACCTCCAAGTATTACTTCAAGTGTTGATTTGATTCAAGATCAATTGAGTTTTGATGTTTCACCGAATCCATTTGACACCGAACTAGTTATCGACTTACAATTAGAAGTAACAGATCAAATGAACATGTCAATTATGAATGCTCAAGGAATGATTCTGGACAGATGGACTCAGAATACTTCTAAAGTGAAAAAAGACATGAGTGATCTTCCTTCAGGATTGTATTACATCATTGGAGAAACTAAGAATGCACGACAGATTAAAAGCCTAGTTAAACGTTAGTTAGTTCGCTCGGGTCCATCCTTAGTGGGTGGACCCACATTTAAACTTTTCCGAACCTCTAACGTTAGTTGATAAATCCATTTAACTTGAATCAGTTTCCCACAGATAGTTTTCTTATAAAAGACATCCTCGATGGAAATAAGGATTCATTTCGTGTATTGTACCAACGCTATGCGCGAACAGTTAACTTAATTTGTCAACGGTATGCAAAAAACAATTCGGATGCCGAAGACTACCTTCAGGAAAGTTTTGTCACGGTTTTTCGAAAATTAAATCAGTTTGATCCAAAGAAAGGAGAATTTCCCGCTTGGCTCAAAGTGGTCACTGTAAATACCTGTTTGCAACAATTACGAAGAAAAAGCTTCGGATTTTTAATGGGTAATTTGTCTGAGGTTGTTAGTCTTGTACCGACACAACAACCAGATGCACTAGAAAATTTATCCTTGGAAGATTTAACGAAAAGAATACAAAAATTACCTATTGGATATCGTACTGTGTTTAACATGTACGTCGTGGACGGTTATTCTCACAAAGAAATTGCTGAGAGTCTGTCTATTACAGAAAGTACATCAAGGTCTCAGTTAGTCAAGGCAAAGAAACATTTACAGGGAATTTTAAAACGACAAAATTTCGAGGTGAACTATGGATGATATGAAAAACATATTTGACAAGTTTAATCGGGAATCCCTGAAAAATGAGGATTGGCTTGAGCCAAATCCAATGATTTTTGATGCGATTGAAAAAAGACTTGAACCGAAATCAAGAAACCGTAAGCCTCTATGGGTCTTATTTTTCTTAGTGGTTGGATTCCTAGGTTTCGCTTATTTGGCGTATTCACCCACATCGATAGAATCTAATGATATAGAGGGTCTTTCCTTTACTGAATCACCACATAACACAAAGGAGCCATCAGAAAATAGTGATTTACAGGAAATCAAAACTCCGAGCGATGTGGATCATGACATAGGGAGGAATAAAATTGACGAAAGTCAAAAAGAACTAAATCAACAAGCTCTCGATCTATCAATAACTTCAGATAAACCATTGACGGAGACAATAAAGAATCAATCATTTGATGATATCTCGACGTACACAACGTCTCAAACACAAAAGGCCCTTTTTGAAACACCCATAAACCTGAAATCTACGCTTTCCCCAAATAAAGTCTTAAAAGAAATGGAAAGAGTAGCCATTGATCTTTTATCTATCAAAAGGATGTCGCTGGATTTTCTCTCTCATCAAAATAATAATCGATCAATAAATCCTGCATACGCTGAGCCAATTGAAGCAATCCATGAAAGCCCTAGACTTTGGAATTTAGGAATAATGAGTTCCATAGTCCAATGGGAAGATGAATTAAACAGTAATTATACCTCGGCTCTTTCCCCCGCTGATTTTAGTCATGGTTCGTCAAGTGGTTACCAGATGGAAGTCTCACTAGGGAGAGAGTTTACGAATAAAATTAACCTCGGAGTATCTTTAAGTTATTCAAGATTCGAAAATGTGTCTGGACATAATGCCATTTTAAACTATAACGCTCAGGACGAAAATGATTATAAAAATCAATTCCAAGACATTACTTTGGCAACACCCTATGGTTTTGTAAGTTCAGAATTTGTCATTGAACGCTCTAGTTCTAATCAAGATCAGAGCATAAGCCTTTTAAGCGCAATTCATTCAAAGCATGTAATTCAAACTCTAGATTTGGGAATTTGGGTTAACTACGAGTTATTAAAATGGAATAGATTTAATTTAAGTATCCAACCAGGTATTCATTATACACATCTTCTTTCCATTAAAAATGACCTAGATTATTTAACTACGAATCATAGTGATTTTAGTTTCGACGGAGGCACTATTTTAAATGAGCAAGCAGGGCTAAATTCTGGTTTCACAAGTTTCTCACTTGGAGTTTTTACATCTTATGACTTGAGTAATCGATGCTCTATTCAAGTGGGTGTAACTAGAAAGCAAGGGTTAAATCCAATATTCAATGAAGGAGAATTCAGTGGAACAGCCAGAATTCTATGCGGCAGTCTAGGTCTTAGATATTCCTTGTTCTAGCCTAGAAAAATCTAAAATGAATACCTTTACTCTCAAGTAAACGAGTATCATGCCTCAAAAGAAAATTTGCATTATTGGCGCTGGATTATGTGGAAGCCTTTTAGCGACTAGATTGGCACAAAGGGGCTTAAATGTAGATGTCTACGAAAAAAGGCCAGATCTTAGGCGGGTAGAAATAGATGCAGGAAGATCTATAAATCTTGCTTTATCTGATCGTGGTTTTAAGGCGCTCCGAATGATCGGCGCTGAAGAGGAAGTAAGAAAACACGTGATTCCTATGTATGGTCGTATGATTCATCCATTGGAAGGGGAAAATTCTTTATATCGATATAGTGGTAGAGAGAGAGATTTTATTAATTCAGTTTCAAGGCCGGGACTTAATGCTTTTTTATTAAATAAAGCAGATGATTACGAGGATGTTGATTTATACTTTAATACGGCATGCACCCAAGTAAATTTAGATACTGGAGAAGTAGAATTAAGGAAAAGAGGAGAAGGTCGAGTCACTAAGAAATATGATATTGTCATAGGTACGGATGGAGCTGGTTCTGTAGTTCGTCAAGCTTTTTCGCGCGCTTCCAATCGCATAAGGTTCAATTTTTCACAGAAATTTTTAGACACAGGATATAAAGAATTGACTATTCCTCCGGGAACGCATGCCTCTTTTTTAATAGAGAAGAACGCCTTGCATATTTGGCCACGAGATGGTTTTATGAAAATTGCTCTACCTAATCTAGATGGAAGTTTCACAGTAACATTGTTTGCACCATTTGATGGAGAAAATAGTTTTAGTTCTTTAGATAGTGATGAAAAAGTGCGTTCGTTCTTTGATCGACAATTTCCGGATACCAAGGACATCATGCCAGATTTAATCAGGGATTGGCATGAAAACCCAAGTAGTTCCTTAGGTACCATAAAATGCTGGCCTTGGCAATATGAAGGTCGCTTCTTAATCATGGGAGATGCGGCGCATGCGATTGTTCCGTTTTATGGGCAGGGCATGAATTGTGCGCTGGAAGATTGTTATGTTTTTGATCAAATGATTGAAGAGTTTGGAGATGATTGGAATAGTATATTAAAAGCCTATGATGATCGACGAAAACCAAGTGCAGATGCCATTGCTGATTTAGCCGAGGACAATTTTTATGAAATGCGCGATGCGACGGCAGATCCTGTATTTAATCGCAAGCGTCGGATAGAACTGCGCCTGGAGCAAGAAGATCCAAGTTACTATTCAAAGTATAGTTTGGTAACATTTAAGGAGGACCTACCCTATGAAAAAGCGATGAAGCAGGGTAGGGCTCAGAACGAAGTATTGATGGAATTAGCTCGAAATGTAGAAAACCCTGACGCGCTCTCCACGGAAGTGGTCAAACAAAAATTACGGGAAGCCTTACCTGAATATTTTGGATAGGTATTAAATTTAAAGCAAAGACAATACTATGGCTATTAGAAGACCTTTCAATTTGCAGAAATGGATCGATGAACATCGAGATGAATTAAAACCACCAGTAGGTAATCGTAATCTATATCGTGATGCTGGTGATTACATAGTCATGATTGTTGCTGGACCTAATGCACGTAAAGATTATCACTACAACGAAACCGAGGAGTTGTATTATCAAATTGAAGGGAATATTGTGGTTCGTATTCAAGAAGATGGAAAAGCCGTAGATATTCCGATTAACGAAGGAGAAATGTTTTTACTTCCTGCAAAGGTTCCACATTCACCCATGCGTTCGGAAGGTTCGATCGGACTGGTTGTAGAGTTGAAAAGACAAGAGAAAGAGCAAGATGGTCTTATCTGGTTTTGTGATAATTGTAACAACAAACTTCACGACGAATATTTTAAGCTCACCAATATTGAAAAAGACTTCCTTCCTAGATTTAAAAAATATTATGGTTCAGAGGAGTTACGAACATGTAGCAATTGTTGTGAAGTGATGGCCGTAGATGAGCGATTTGTCGAACAAGACTAAGATGTCTAAAAAAGTCTATTTTATTTCTGATTTTCACCTTGGACTAGATGCTCAAAAATCTAGTGATGAAAGAGAAACCCTGATTGTAAATTGGTTACAAGGCATAAAAGACAATACCGAAGCTTTGTATTTGGTAGGAGACGTTTTTGACTATTGGTTTGAATACAATAAGGTAATTCCTAAAGGATATCATAGATTGTTTGCTGTGTTATCTGACTTTCGTCAAAGTGAAATTCCGGTCTACTTCTTTACAGGCAACCACGACATGTGGATGTTTAAATTTTTCGAAGACGAATTTGGGATTCCCATTTACCGTAAACCCCAAGCTGTCGAGCACTTTGGATATAAAATTTATGTGGGACATGGAGATGGTCTAGGACCTGGCGATTACGGTTACAAGACTATAAAGGCCATTTTTGGCAATCCGATTTGTCAATGGTTATTTGCACGAATCCATCCAAACACAGGCATTCGTTTAATGAAATATTTTAGCCAAAAGAGCCGACTGTCTAACGAAGATGATCGATATTTTGGACCCGAAAAAGAAAGACTCATCATCTTTTGTGAAGAACATAATAACACCAATAATTTTGACTACTATGTTTTTGGTCATCGACATTTACCTATAGATCACACCTTAAAGGATGGAAAAACACGTTATGTAAACATTGGAGACTGGATAAATTATTATTCATTTGCTGAATTAGATACTTCAGGTCTAACCTTAAAATTTGCTTTTGATGATTCACATCAGGTTTATGGTCATCGTCCTGTGTTGCAGTCTACTAGCATGTAGTTCGACAAAAGACGGTCAAGCTGTTAAAATTATGCCAGTAGATCTCGCCATTAAGGCAGAGAGTCACGATGTGGATAAAATTGGACGACATTACTTTGTCGATAAGTTTTCAGAGATAAAATTGTATGCAAAGGATTTAAGCTATTTATACAGTTATAACAATCAGCGTTTAGGTCCCCTATATAATGTAGACGTAAGCAACCCGCAGAAAATCCTTTTGTATTATCAAGATTTTGACGTAGTGGTTTTTTTAGATACATGGATGAGTGAAACTTCAAGAGTCGATTTAAAATCATTTGGTTATGCCAATATTCCGGTTGCCTGTTTATCTAACGATAATAATATTTGGTTTTATGATCCTGCAGATTTTAAGTTGCACAAAATAAATGAGCGAGGAGAAGAACTCACAACAAGCTTTAGTTTAGTAGATCAAAATCTAGGAGCCATAAGACCCACGCATTTGTTAGAAGCGGGAAACTTTGTATTAATGAGCGATCCCGAACGAGGTGTGATCATGTTTGATAACTTAGGTCAATTTGTTCGATTGCTTCCTTTAAAAGGAATTTATCAATTTGATTCAGATGGGCGAAGGATGTTTTACGAAACGGATGAGGGCATTTATGCGTATAACTTTTCCACTTTCGTGAATGTGAAAGTGCCTATTGTGGACATCGACTTAGATCAAATAGTTGATTTTTATATCTCTCCAGATAG
>JAHDBE010000062.1:0-7791 GCA_020630555.1 Saprospiraceae bacterium | reverse complement strand
AAGTATTATTTGATCAACAGTATCTTTTTATACCGTCATGATATCCTTCTCTTTCGCGACAAGCAAAGCTTCGATCTGACTAGTATAGTCTTTTATCATTGCTTCTACATCTCCCTCTTTTCTTTTTCCTGCATCTTCAGGATACCCGTCTTTAACTTCCTTTTTAATAAAGTCCATCATTTTATGACGTGCACTACGAAGACTGACTTTTGCATCTTCACAAAGACCTTTAGATTGCTTAACAAGAAGCTTTCTTCGATCCTCAGTTAATGGTGGTATGACAATCCTAACAAACTCCCCGTCATTCATTGGCGTAAGCCCAAGATTTGCACTAAATATGGCTTGCTCTATAGGACCTAACATGTTTTTTTCCCAGGGCTGTATACTAATCGTTTTAGAATCCGGAGTCCCTAAATTGGCCACTTGATTCAGTGGGGTCGGGTTTCCATAATAATCTACCATCACGCCATCAAGCATTGCCGGAGAGGCCTTACCTGCTCGTATTTTAGATAATTCGGATTTTAAATGCGAAATGGCCTCATTTAAAAATCCTTTTCCTTTTAGCATATAGCTGTCAATATCTTCACTCATGATCTTCGTGTTTGTCTTTACTTTAAAATTAAAAATCCTTTAGGATTAGTCGCTACCTAAAAAGCTTAATAGGAAATATAAGAAGACAACTAGTGATGCCAATGCATTTGATACATAGGTCATTGCCGCCCACCATAAAGCATCTTTCGCACCATCATACTCTGCTCCTTGTGTTACCCCAGTATTGTCTAACCAAACTAAGGCTCTTCGACTTGCGTCAAATTCTACGGGTAATGTGACTAAGCTGAATAAAGCAGTAATTCCAAAAGTCGCTACTAAAACAAGCATCAACCATCCGCCTCCCATTCCAGCACCAAGTCCAAGGATAACTCCCATGAACAGGAACTGTTGAATTCGAGAAGAAAACTGAACAATAGGTACTAAGCTAGAACGTAAGGTCAACATACTGTATGCATTAGCATGCTGAACCGCGTGACCGCACTCATGAGCAGCTACGGCAGCGGCAGAAACATGTCTTCCATTGTACACCGCAGGACTCAAAGCTATTGTTTTGCTCATAGGATTGTAATGGTCAGTTAGAGTACCTCTACCTTCTACGATTTTTACATCATGGATTCCATAATGTCTGAGCATTTCGTGAGCAACTTCGGCACCATTCATACCACTAGATGTAGGTACTTGGCTGTATTTTTTGAATTTGCTTTTCAATCTATTGCTCACAAAGAAGCCCACAATAGAAAAGAAACCTAAAATGATTAAATATCCCATTTCGTTTTTTTTATTTCTTAATAATATCAAATCCTGTGTAAGGATGCAAAACTTTCGGTATTACAATGCCTTCCTCAGTCTGATTATTTTCTAATAATGACGCAACTATTCTGGCTAAAGCCAATGCACTACCGTTTAAAGTATGCGCTAATTGCGTTTTACCATCTGCATTTTTAAATCGCAACTTCATGCGATTACTTTGGAAAGTCTCAAAATTTGAAACCGAACTTACCTCTAACCATCTTTTCTGGGCTGCAGAATAGACTTCAAAGTCATAAGTAAGAGCCGACGCAAAAGTCAAGTCCCCACCACATAAACGCAAAATACGGTATGGCAGTTCCAGCTCCTGAAGTAATCCTTCGACATGTTTCAGCATTTGGTCTAAAACTTCATATGATTTATCAGGATGAGCAATCTGAACGATCTCAATTTTGTCAAATTGGTGTACTCTGTTTAAGCCCTTAACCTCAGAACCATGAGAACCAGCCTCTCTTCTAAAACAAGGCGTATAAGCACACATCTTAATCGGAAAATCATCTTCTTTTAGAATAACATCCCGGTAGATGTTTGTAACTGGAACCTCAGCAGTAGGTATAAGATATAGGTTATCTCTCTCGATGTAGTACATCTGTCCATCCTTGTCAGGAAGACTTCCTGTTCCAAATCCTGAATCTGGATTGACGATATGAGGAGGAATGAATTCTTCATAACCAGCATCGATCGCTTTATCTAGAAAGTAGCTAATCAGGGCACGTTGAAGTTTAGCCCCTTTCCCACGATATAGTGGAAAACCAGAACCCGTTATTTTAGCCCCTAGCTTAAAGTCAATAAGATTATAATCTTCGATTAAATCCCAGTGAGCTTTCGCACCATCATGTAAAGACGGAATTTCTCCTGTTAAATCTTTAAATACTTCATTATCCTCATCAGTTAACCCTACTGGCACTAAATCATTGGGGATATTTGGAATTTTGTATAGAATCTGATCTAGGTTTAATTTAACCTGCCTCATCTCATTTTCTAATTCCTCAGTTTTTGACTTTAGTCCAGTGACCTCTGATTTTAGGGCATTTCCTTTCTCATGTTCGCCTGATTTAAAAAAACCACCAACCTCGGCGGAAAGCTTTTTTATCTGTGATAAAATTTGATCATTTTCTGTTTGAATAGCCTTTCTTCTATTGTCTAATTCAATGGCTTGGTCAATGAACTGAAGTTTCTCAGCATCCCAACCTCGCTTTTTTAGACCGTTTAATACTTGGTCTTTGAATTCACGCATGAAACTTACCTGCAACATAATCAGAGTTTTAGAGTATTGTTTACGAATAAGAAAAGCAAAAATACTGTTTGAAATTCAATATATATGCTTATTTTTGCGTCACAAACACATCTGTTCAGGATACTACGAACATTTCTTTCCTGACGTTTGATTTCAACTTATTTCAAAGTGTACAAATTATAATTCTAAGACCTATCTATTATGTACGATATTCTGCAGTTAAATGACATGTTGGTTCCCGAGTTGCGTGAATTAGCAGAAAAGCTCAATTTAAAAAGCTATAAAAAACTAAGTAAGCAAGAGTTGATTTACAAAATATTGGATCAACAAGCCTTAACTTCTGAATTACCAGAAGAGCCAAAAGAAAAACCAGAAAGAAAACCTCGTCGTCAACGTAAGCCGAAAGAGGATAAAAAGGAAGAGAAAAAAGAGGTAAAAGAAGAAGCCAAAGCTGAAGAGCCAGCGGCTGAGAAGCTTGAAGAAAAGCAAGAAGAAGAAAAACCCGTAAAACAGGAAAGAAAACCTCGAGATAACGCTAAAGATAATAATGATCGATCACGTCGTCAGCCTAGAGGTAGAAATAGAAGACCTGAAAATGGAGAAGAGAGATCATCTTCTGATAGAGGCGATAACCAAAACGAAGAACCTCAAAAGCCTAAGTTTAAAGTGGATATCGATGGAATTATAGAAGGAGAGGGTGTTTTGGAAATGATGCCTGATGGGTATGGATTTTTGAGATCTGGCGATTATAATTATTTGACATCTCCGGATGATGTGTATGTATCTCCAAGCCAAATAAAGCTATTTGGTATAAAAACAGGGGATACTGTAAAGGGTGCCATTCGACCTCCAAAGGAAGGAGAAAAATATTTTGCTTTACTAAAAGTGTCTTCGATTAATGGAGTAGACCCAATAAAAACAAGAGAAAGAGTTCCTTTTGAGTATCTAACACCATTATTCCCTGACGAGAAATTTAAATTGACTTCTCACCCTGTGGGTAAAGATTACGGCAATCGAATGATTGATCTATTTACCCCTATAGGTAAAGGTCAAAGAGGATTAATCGTAGCTCAACCTAAAACGGGTAAGACATTCTTATTAAAAGATATTGCAAATGCCATTGTGGATAATCATCCAGAATGTTACATGATCGTACTTCTTGTCGATGAAAGACCAGAAGAGGTGACAGATATGAAACGAAGTGTTAAGGCTGAAGTTATTGCTTCTACTTTTGACGCTCCTGCTGAAAATCACGTTCGTGTTGCAAATATTGTTTTAGAAAAAGCTAAACGTCTTACTGAAAGTAAGCATGATGTTGTTGTTTTATTGGATTCAATAACAAGATTGGCAAGAGCCTATAATACGGTGTCTCCAACTAGTGGTCGTGTATTATCTGGTGGTGTGGAGGCGAATGCCCTTCATAAACCAAAACAATTCTTTGGAGCAGCTAGAAATATTGAAGGTGGAGGATCATTGACGATTTTGGCAACAGCCCTTATTGATACAGGGTCTAAGATGGATGAAGTGATCTTTGAAGAATTTAAAGGTACGGGTAATATGGAGCTTCAATTGGATAGAACTCTAGCTAATAAGCGCATGTATCCTGCAATAGATCTTACAAAATCGAGCACGAGACGTGAAGAATTACTTCTTGGGAAAGATACCTTACAACGTATGTTTATCTTAAGAAATCACCTAGCAGATATGAAACCGACGGAAGCGATGGAATTCTTAAGAAATCAGATGAGAGGTACCACGAATAACGAAGAATTCTTAATATCCATGAATGGATAAAATTTGATTAAAGAATTTGAAATTTGTAGAAAAGCATTACCTTTGCGTTCCATTTTCGCGAAAGCGTAATTAAGAAAACACAGTAAGATGAAAAGAACTTATCAACCATCGCGCAGAAAAAGAGCAAACAAACACGGATTCCGTGAAAGAATGAGCTCAAAGAATGGAAGAAAAGTGTTAGCAAGAAGACGTGCTAAAGGCCGTTTAAAGCTGACTGTTTCAGACGAAATGAGAGTGAAGTAGTATAACTACTCAACATAAATCATAAGAATCTGAATATCTTTAATTAGGTATTCAGATTTTTTTTTCAACTACCTTGTTTTGGGATTAGCAAAAAACATACGTGTAAAAAGCACGAAACGTATTGCAGAGATTTATGCCGAAAACCTCTCGGCCAATAAATATCCCATTCGAATTTTATACGCACATAATCAAAAGGAGACCATAAGATACGCCATCGTTGCTCCTAAAAGGAGGTTTTCACGTGCGGTAGATAGAATTAAAATTAAAAGACTAATCCGAGAGGTCGCGCGTACCGAACATACCACTAACCTCGAACGTTTTGTAAAGACACCGTTAGATGTATTAGTCATTTATACAGGTAAAGAAATCGAACATCTTAACAAAATTCGGAAATCGTTTAACATATGCATGGAGAAAATATACGATCAATTACAAGAGTCTTAAAACTTAGTATTTTCTTCTTGCTTCTTTTCTGTTCCGAGAATTTTGGTCAAAGATTTTTACAGATAGAACGGCATAATCAACCAGAAACAAAAAAGTTTTTTGAGGGGGATAAGATAACCGTAAAATCAGAACTACTCGGAGATGACTGGACTTCAATTAGAATCGAACGAATATATGCAGAGGAAAGCCTAATAGAACATACACAAGGATATTTAAAACTAGATCAAATTTCGCATATACGAATTCATAAAGCACTTCCCAAGTATTTAGCCATTGCTTTGAGTCAATTTGGGATCGTGTGGTTGAGTTATGGAGGGACTGCCGCATTAATAGCAGATTTTGATTTCGGATGGGACACCTTTTTAATAGGAAGTGTCAGTGTAGCAGCGGGATATTTAATCAATAAATTTGCCGCCAAAAGAGACCTAAAACTGGGTGATAAAAATTGGCTGAGAACACTAGATATTAGATTTCCGAGTGCTGATGAATTAGCGCCTGGTCTGCGTTAATCCTTCTTTAAAAGATATTCGATAGCTGATCGATACCCATCGAGACCTTGGCCAACGATTGAATGCGCAGCCGCTAAATTTACATAAGAGTGTTTACGAAAGTCTTCCCTGTCATATATGTCAGATATATGAACTTCCACCACAGGTGCCGGAATTGCCTTCACCGTATCCATTAAGGCAATGCTTGTGTGCGTGTAGCCTCCGGGATTAAACACAATACCATCAAGTTCGAAACCAAATTCCTGCAATTTATCAATTAAGAACCCCTCATGATTGCTCTGATAATAATGCAGAATCGTTTTGGGAAATAGAGCTCTTAATTCAATAAAGAAATCCTCAAAACTCTTTGTTCCGTATATCTTTGTCTCTCTTTTACCTAAAAGATTGAGATTAGGGCCATTAATGATAGCAATCGATTTCACTAATTAGCCATTTCCGTTAAGTACTTGATTCGGATCATTTGGATTTCTTCTCGGGTAATGTCCTCCTCTTTTAATTCTTGCTCTGCGTCGTCGACACTTTCTGTTTCCGCTTCCGCGAAATAATCATAAATCTCCTCGATAACCTCATCGTCTAAATTTTCCTCCAAATAGTAATTGATATCTAACTTGGTTCCAGAGTCCACGATATTGTTCATCTCTACAAGGAGGGCATCTAAATCCATTTTTGCAGAATCAGCTATATCTTCCAAGGGTAATTTTCGATCAATACCTTGAATGATGGCCACTTTGTTTTTGGATTTATTTGCTACTTGCTTGACAGCGAAATCAAAATCTTTAACGATATCATTTTGTTCGACGTAATCTTTGATCACTGTTAAAAATTCTTTTCCATAACGCATTGCTTTCCCTTTTGAAACCCCTGAGATATTACTCAGTTCGTCCATATTGGTTGGGTAAAACGTAGCCATATCATTTAGCGAAGGTTCTTGAAAAATAACCCATGGTTGGACATCATGTCTTTTAGCTTCTTCTTTTCGAACATCCTTAAGGATGTTTAATAGCGTTTCGTCTAAAGCGGTACCCCCAGAAGTATCTGTAACCACATCCAAGTTCATCGTATCCGAATAATCCCTGTTTAAAGGGATAAGGGCTTCACGCGGTTTGTCTATATATATTCTACCTTTCTCAGTCAAGTAGATTAAGCCATACTCTTCAATTTCTTTCTCTAAAAACTTATGCAATAAACCTTGTCGGAAAATAGAGTGCCAAAACAAATCATTTTTGTCTTTTCCGGATCCAAATAATTCGTGTTGGTCGTATTTAAAATCCTTCATTTCCTTGGTGGCTTTACCGCACACAAAGTCGATGAGGGGCCTGATCATTAATTTACCTTTTAAGGCTTCGACGATACGTAAAGCAAGAGTTAATTCATCTTTAACTGAGACTTTCTCTTGAGGGTCCTTGCAGTTATCGCACATTTTGTTGCACAAATCATCATCATACTCTTCACCAAAATAGTGCATAAGGAATTTACGTCGACAAGAGCTTGTCTCGGAAAAAGCAATGACTTCTTCCATGAGCTGCGTTCCCAGTAATCGCTCAGATACAGGTTTATCTCTCAAGAATTTTTCGAGACGAACAATGTCTTTATAAGAGTAAAAAGCAATACAACGACCGTCTAGACCATCTCTACCGGCTCGACCCGTTTCTTGATAATAATTCTCAATACTCTTAGGAATATCATAGTGAATAACGAAGCGCACATCAGGTTTGTCTATACCCATTCCAAAGGCGATTGTGGCCACAATCACATTGGAGTCCTCCATTAAGAAATTGTCTTGAGCCTTAGATCTTGTTTTAGCATCTAATCCGGCATGATAGGCTTCTGCATTAATGCCATTAACCCGCAATACCTCGGCGATTTCTTCAGTTGTTTTTCGTGCTTGTACATATACAATTCCAGATTTTCCTGGCATAGTACGGATAATCTGTACAATGTTTTTTATGGTTTTTTCTTTGTTGATTTTTGGACGGACTTCATAAAACAAATTGGCTCGATTAAACGAAGAAACAAACTTCGTTTCATCTTTCATGTTGAGGTTTTTGATGATATCCAACTGTACTTTAGGCGTGGCCGTCGCTGTTAGAGCAATAATCGGAATGTTTTCACCAATAGCTTGAATCATGATTTTGATTCGACGATATTCTGGACGAAAATCATGACCCCATTCGCTTATACAGTGTGCTTCATCTACCGCGACAA
>JAHDBE010000061.1:5966-13850 GCA_020630555.1 Saprospiraceae bacterium | reverse complement strand
TCCCGACCCCCTCGGTGTAAACGAGGTGCTCTGAACCAACTGAGCTAATCGCCCAAACTCAGGCTTTTTTCAAAGCGAATGCAAATATATGGTCTTGCTCTATTTCTTACAAGAATTAGACGACTTCTTTAACATGAAAAACAATATTATCTGATTCCCACTGGAGACTATTGAGGTGTGAACGAAGGTTATTTATCGGCTGAATCTCTCCATTTTCTTGAATAGCACAGGGCGTGTAACCTGAATTATTCAAGATATCGACACATTTATCTATTTCTGATGGGTCAGTGGTCTTAATGAACTCAAGGATAATGTATGAGCATATTTGATCGGACAAAATCGAAGACATTCCGGCTAGAACATTTAATTCAGCACCTTCCACGTCCACTTTTAAAACATCTATTTTGGGCTTGTGGCTTAAACAGGAATCAAGGGTTTTCATTTTGACTGTCGTGGTGGTCCCTTTTATAGAGACATGATTTACGGTTGAATTATATTCAGCATATTCCAGAGGGTATTCTATAAAATCAACCTCTCCAACACAATCACCAATGGCCAGGTTATGAATTTTTACTTGACTTTCGTCAATGAAGTTTTTTTCTAAAACGGCAAATGTGTTTTTTGAGGCTTCATATGAAATAACCTCTGCGTTTAGATCTTGAGCTAGTTTACTAAAATATCCGAAATGGGCACCAACGTCTACAAAAAGCCCCCCGTCAGGTAGTGCTTTAATAATAAATTTTGTTAGTCTGAGTTCACTTGGATGTGGTTTCGTTTGCCAGAGATAAATGTCCAAACCCGAAGGAAGCAAAACCTTGAATTTTGAACCTGTAAATAATTTAAACGATATAGTTATTCCCGAAAGGGAAAAAGGATAAATAATTCGTTTATGGAAGTGTGCAATCAGGTATCTGAAAGGTCGCGAAAGAATGCGATTAAAACGACACCACCCCAATACCTCTTCGATACTATTTAGTTTCTTTAGATATTGATGTCGCATTTTTCGTTTTTAAATCAAAGATGATTAGGATTGCCAGGTTCAGGAAAAAGAAAGTTCCTACCTTATCGGTTTCGAGAAGATCATTTATTAATATGAACGCATCTATAACAATTAAGGACAAAATGGCTGCCATAATTATTTTCTTATTATCCTCGTTTTCGGTTTTATGGTAGACTTGGCTACCTAATATTACCGAGTAGAGTACAAGGAACAATATTATAAAAAATCCTAGAGCTCCTTGCTCCACAAAACACATCAGGAAATAATTATGAATTCCAGATTTATCTGGATTAAAACTTACATAGGTTTTGAAACTAGAAACACTATATGCTTGATAGTTATCGTAAAAGTTTCCAGGACCAAAACCAACGATAGGTTTGTCCTTGATCATATGGTATCCTGCCACCCAGCGATACACCCTTTCCATGGTAGATAAATCTTCCATTTTGTAGGTTGCGGAAATTAGGTTTCCAAACTTATCGTGAGAAATTGTTCTCTCGTATTCAGGGGCTAAGTCTAGATATTTATTGTCATTTAAATAATAGGTTATACTGACGGCTGCTATAAGTACACTGGCTAAAATGGCCTGTTTTGTATAATTCGAACGAATTACATAATAGGCAGCAATAGCCATTAAAACCGTCACATAAGCGGCACGAGTATATGTTAAATAAATGGCGATTAAGAAAAAGACGATGAGGCCTGACCACATAAGGCTCTCTTTTTTAGAGCAATTACTTTGGTTTTTTAAAGCCCAAGCAAATGGTAATGATAGGGCCATAATAGCGGCGTACGCAACATGGTTTCTAAATATTGGAGAACCAGCTCGATTAATCATATCAAAGCTAAAACCCATGGTGGCGTGTCGCACCATAACATATAGAGCCGCTAAGCTCATTCCAATGAAGAAAAACTTAAAGCATTTTATTATTTCTTTTTTACCCCGAAATAAGAAAAGTGGATAGAAAAAGAAAGGAATAATATACCACAGTTTTGCTATGAGATATTTAATCGATATGACTTGGTTTTGAGCAGTAATCGACGTAACAAAAACCCAACCCACATGCGATAGTAAAATCAAAACAAGAGGATGGTAGATATATTTTTGGGGAATTTTATGAAGACTTGTGAGAAAAAGTAAAATCGCAGAAAAGCTCAAACCTATCATTAATGGCTCTGACGGTAAATCTGTTCCAAGACCATTTGGCAAGTATAATTCTACGGAAAAGGGAAGTAGAAAAAAAAACAAATAATAGAAATGTCTCACATTAACAATAGCGACATAGCCAACTAGCAAGGCTGGAGGGATTAATAAAGGAAAAGGTGATTCTAGACCTATTGCACTAATAGCAGATACAAAAACCAGCGCGCTAAAAACTATCACACACCATTCAGAAAAAGATCGTGTTTTGTAACTACTCAACATTAGTGATCTCTTTCCAATCAATATTCTTATAGGCGTTGAAAAGTAATATACCTATCAGTGTCATTAAAAATGCAAAAACAGTGGACCCTAAGACAAGAATAGATCTTTTAGGCCAGGACTTAACAACAGGAATTTTTGCTTCATCCACTAAATGTAAGGCTGTGAAAGGCGCATTGTATGCTGCTAATAGCTGTTTTTGTCTTTCCTTGTCTAAACTTAACTGTTGAGTCAGTTCTCTTTGTTCAAACTCAAGAGCTACAACCTTAGCAAGGCCCTTGTTAAAAAGATCAATTTTTTTATTTAGAGATTTCATTTGCTCATTAAGTCCAGAAATAGATGTTTTGGTTTTCGGAATAGAATCCCTATAGAGTGCTTCATTTGATTTATAGATGCTTAACCTTGCCTTCTGGTCCAGCAATTTGTTTTGTGTTTTTGAAACAAGATCAGAGAGGACTTCACCTTGTGAAATCGTATTGTATACTCCATAGATAGCACGAACATTTGTTATGCTATCGTTTAGTACTTTAAGAATTTCATCTTTATAGGAAATGTTAGAGTCGTAATTATCTAGTAGTTTTTTCTGACTGTCTTTTATGAGTCGCTGCGTTATTTCAGCTATTTTATTTCGAGCATCATTAGCCATATTCATTGCTAGCGTTTTGTCTTTATCTTCAACACTAAGTTCGAGGGCGTTATATCTTGTTTTTTTAGAGGTAACAAGTTTGTTTAATTTCTGCTCCATTTTAAACTGCGCCTTATCGTCTTCTTTATTTATATCATAATGGTCATATAAACCATATTTGTCAATTAAGAATTGTGATAATTCTCCTGACTTACTGACTGAGAAAAGTCGGTCCAGATCTTCATCTTCACCGAAAAAGCGAACGTTCTTTTCCATAGAACCTACGGGGCTAGGTTTCGCTAAATCAGGACTTGCGGCGTAGAAAATAGTTGTTGATTTGTAGTAGTTGTCTAGGCATAAGCTTATAGCGACAGAGACTATCGCCACAAGGAGGGTTGTCCAAATAAGAACTTTTCTGTGTTTATAAATGACTTTAAAAACACTAATCAAGTTGTCCGACTGCTGCATTTAATCTTCGTTACTGTTTTGACTATACAATCCGAGTAATTCTTCTATTCGGATTAGACCTATAAAGAACGCAAAAACTATGCTCAAGATTACACCCAAAAAAATTTGTAAAAACCAACTGAAGGCCATAATGAGGTTTAGGGCATAAAAAACGAGCACACACAATGAAGTAAAAATGAAAATTGACTTAAACTCAAGGAAGCTCCATCGTATTTTTAATGTATTATTACAAAGTTTAAATTGGCCCATAAAAACAAAAACTTGAGTTACAAAAGTGGAAATCGCTGCTCCTTGGGCGCCATAAATGGGAATGAGGATAAGGTTGGACACAAAATTTAAAAAGACACCAAATGCAAAAAGATAATTTAGCTGTCCAAGTTCGTTTTTAGCAACTAGTATTGTCCCGAAAACATAAGCAGAAGATAGAAGAACAAAGCTCATTCCTAGCCACATTAACACAGGATAGAATTCAGGAGTACTTTCCGTATATAAGAAGTCAATTATCTCTTCGTTATAAAAACCAAAAACCAATGCAACAGGAATAACTGCAGCAATTACAAACGATAACGATGAGTACATTAATGGTTTAACCGGTTTAGATCTTGCCAAGAGATTAGAATACATAGGAAGTAGCAAGCCGGATAGCAAAAACCCAAAAATATTGACGGCATCAAACAACCTAAAACTGGCCGCATATACCCCAGCTTGGTAGCCATTGTCATTGAGAATTCGTTCCAACATTAAACCATCCATGCGACTATAGAGGGACATTAATAAAACAACAATAGCGAATGGGAAAGATGATTTAATTATATATTTCATTTTTGAAAATGAAAAAGATAAATCAGGAAGAATCCTTAAAAGGAAGCAAAACAGAATAGAAATAATCAAACAGAGACCTAAAGAAATACTTTGGTAAAGAATAAATGATTCAAGATTTATAGGGTTTAAACTAATAAAAAGAAAATACCCTAGAAGAGGGATCAGTATAAGTTTATCTAAAACAGAAACAAGCCCATCAATTTTGTAGTACCCCATGCCGGATAAAACGCTTCTAAAAAATAGAGTTAAGCTGATAAGAGAAAAATTTAGAGCCAAGAGAATAACTAAATGGAGTTCATGTAGAGTATATCCAAGGAGACAACCAAAGAAAGGAACACATAAAATAAATAAAGCGCACAAAAGGATTTTAGTCGATAACTTCCCCTCTAAAGAGGAATAGAAGTTTTCTCTATCTGATGCAAGCTGGCGAGTATTGAAAGTATTGATTCCAAAGTCATTCAGGGTTTGAGTTAGATAGCATAAATTAAAAAGGGCTAGATACAAACCATATGTTTTAGTACCTAATTGATTCTGAACATTCACATCAATGAATAATAAATAAATGGGCTTGATCATTAGGTTTATGATCAAAAGAAAAGAAATATTAAGTATAAAACGTCCTCCCACAATCTATAGCTAGTGCAAAAAAAAGACCAGAATTAAAAAACATATTAAAAAAAGACACCATATGTAAATAATTGTTTTATATTTGCTTACGCTTTGGTATCCCAAATGCCAAAAGCACCTCTCAAAACAGTAGTCTTTATTATACCAAAAACCGATATTGATGAAGTATCAAATCACTCGATTTGTAGCTACTGTTTTCTTAGTATGCTCAATCTTAACGAATCTGTTTAGTACAGAGTATAATAATCTACCGACGATTGTATGTCCGGCGGATGTCACTGTTGTTGTACCGACAGGGACTTGTCAAGCTTTTGTAAATGTTCCGATGCCCATATCAGATGACCCAAATTGTCCTTTGACATCGGTTGTAAACTCGCTAACAGGCACCGATGATGCTAGCGGAATTTTTATTGTTGGTGAATATAATATAGTTTGGACGATTACCGATGCTTGTGGTGATATGATGACTTGTGAGCAACTTGTATCTGTTCAGGATTTAGAATTACCAACATTTACCCCCCCAGCTGATATAACCATAGAGTGTGGACAGGATATAAATGATCTCACAATAACAGGTATGCCAACTAATGTCATGGATAATTGTGGAATATTGGACACATTTTTCATTACAAATGATTTGGACATGATTTGTCCTTTTTCATTTGTTTTACAAAGACGATGGGCGATACGAGATTTAAGTGAAAATACGGCTAGCCATATCCAGCTAATTACTATGATGGATCAGATTCCACCCGTTCCTGTTTGTCAGGACTTGACCTTGGAGATCCCTGCTTCTGGAATGATCGTATTGGATCCGTCGCAGATAGATAATGGAAGTTCAGATAATTGTTCAGAAAACATTACTCTCGAAATCGATATAACCGAACTCTTTTGTTCTGATGTGGCTAATAGTCCTATAGCGGTAACATTGACTGTAACAGATGAATGTGATAATAGTGCAACGTGTATTTCTAACATAACGCTAGAAGACAATATTCAACCCGCCCTTATTTGTCCTGGCCCAATGACAGGAATGTGCTCCTTAACGGAGTTTCCACCATATACTACGACACAAGAATTAGAAGACGATGGAGGGACATACTTAGATAATTGTGAAGGAACAATAGTCCTTATTAGTGAATCATCAATGGGGATGTGTCCACAAACGGTAGTTCGTGTTTATGAAGTTACAGACGCAGGAGGAAATACAGCGACCTGTGAACAAAATATTGAGATTAACGACACACAACCTCCAGTTGTCACCTGTCCAATGGACATTACGGTTCCTGCAGACCCTACGTGTGATGCTATGGTCACTGTACCACCCGTAATGGTTTCGGATAATTGTGGAATATCATCTATAGTAAACGATTATAACGGCATGACAGACGCAAGTGATACATATCCACTTGGAATGACTACGGTTACTTGGACGATTACAGATTTATGTGGTAACTCTTCTACGTGCTCAGTGGTTATTCATGTTACTGAAAGTGAAACCCCAGAAATAAATTGTCCCGCAGACCTGATGGCGACCTGTGATATCTCAGAGCACCCGCCATATGCAAACTTGGATGAGTTTTTAGCAGCTGGAGGAACCTATAGTGATAATTGTACGCCAATTCCAACAGAATTTGGGTTATTGAGCGAAACATCAAATGGAATGTCCTGTCCTGAAACCATAACTCGTATTTATTATGCCTCAGATTCTGAAGGTAATGTAGGTACGTGTGTGCAAGCTATTGTCATTGATGATGAAATTTTCCCAAGTTTCGACGCTGCTCCAACACCGATTATTCCTAACTCAATAGCTTGCTCTGATCCTTTTCCAACACAAGAAACTTTAACAGCCACAGATAATTGCCCCAATGTTATTGTTACACAAGACACCATCTTTAATGAAGATATATGCAATGGTTACTCTGTGGCATACGTGTGGACGGCTACGGATGATTGCGGAAATGCTACTTCACAATTCACCACATTTATGGTTGAAGCGGATATAGAACCACCCGTTTTAATGTGTATTGATACGATAGTAGGAACAGATGATGGCGTGTGTTTAGCAGAGGTTATTTTACCCGATCCAACAGTCTCGGACAACTGTAGTGGGTGGACCGCCGTCCCAACGTTTACGCCTCCATTAACAGGACAAGATACGTTTCAGTTGGGTATTACGATTGTAGAGTGGTTAGTAACGGACGATTGTGGAAATACAGCTACATGTTCACACACCGTTGAGGTTTTTGATGATGAGGGACCTGCCCTAGTTTGTCAAGACATTGCCGTTTCTCTGGACAGTAACGGAGACGCCTCAATAACACCATTAAATATATTATTGTCGGTAACCGATAATTGCAATGTCCTGGGTACCGCTGAGATCAGACGACTTGAAGCAATGGGTGGTCCATGTATGACACCGGATAATGATGTCTTTGGACCTTCAATATCATTTTGTTGCGCTGATGCAACAGATACCATTCCAGTAGAAGTAATTGCTTATGATGGTTTTGGAAATGCGACAATATGTATGGTTGATGTTGCAGTAAATGATGAAATAGCACCAACAATACTTTCATGTGTCCCTGATATTACATTAAGCTGCGGATATGATTTAGATACTACGGATTTATCAGAATTTGGAACCATTGTTTTTGATCCTGCAGACATCACGGACATTATCATAAACGACGACTTTTATGCTCCGACGTTTATTGCTGGGCAAGACGGCTTAGCAACAGACAATTGTCCAGACGGCTTAACAGTAGACGACTTTCTAACGGGCGAATTGGTATGTAATCAGGGGGTTTTAACAAGGACGCTGGTCGTAAGCGATGGAAATGGTAACAGCACAAGTTGTGATCAAACAATAACAATAATAGATTTTGATCCTTTTGTATTAGAAGACATTACTTGGCC
>JAHDBE010000061.1:0-5866 GCA_020630555.1 Saprospiraceae bacterium | reverse complement strand
GAAATAGATGTAGATGCGGATGGATCCATAAATATTTCAGGTACAGGAAACACATTGAATCATAATATTCCATTTGGAGATCATCAGGTAATTTGGTACGTGGAAGATCGATGTGGAAATGTCAATAGCTGTATTAAAAACGTAACCGTAACGGATTGCAAGGCACCTACGCCCATATGCTATAACGGATTAGCTATTTCTCTAATGCCTATGAACGGTGGGGGAATGATTGAGATTTGGGCAGAAGACTTTAATAATAATAGTTTTGATAACTGTTCCGCAACTACGGATCTCGAATTTTCTTTCTCGTCAGATGTCACGGACAAAAACAGAGTATATACTTGTCCAGATGTTGGTATTCAGATTGTTCAAATGTGGGTAACAGATACACACGGAAATCAAGCATACTGCGAGACCTACGTAGATATTCAAGACCCAGACGGGATTTGCCCAGATAACAAAGTATTTGCAAGTGTAGCTGGTCATGTTATGACTGAATACAACGAGCCTGTTGAAGAAGCCAAAGTAAATATAGAATCTTTAGAAATGGACATGTATTACATGACTGAAGAAGAAGGGGATTATGCATTCAACTCTTTAGAAATGTATGAAGCATACAATGTATATCCAGAGAAGAACGACGACCCATTAAATGGTGTAAGTACATTAGATTTAGTCCTTATTCAAAAACACATCCTTTCTTTTGAATTATTGGATTCTCCTTACAAGATTATTGCGGCGGATATAGATAACAACCAACATGTATCAGCAATTGATCTTGTCGAACTACGAAAAATGATTCTTGGAATCTATGATGAATTCCCATCTAATAACAGTTGGAGGTTTGTCGATTCAGAATTTGAATTCGTTAACAATGAAAACCCTTGGCCTTTCGCGGAACAGGTGTCCATAGACGACTTAGATAACGACGAGATGCATACAGACTTTGTAGGGGTGAAAATAGGAGATGTTAACAATACTGTAGAATTGAATTTCAATTCAGCACAGACAGAATCAAGATCAAATCTTAACCTCATCGCTGAAAATCAAGAATTTAAAGCAGGAGAGGAGGTGAGATTAGAAATTAAGGCAGATAAACCGGAGTCGTTTATTGGATTCCAATATAGTTTTTCATACAACACGAATGTTTTAGATTTTCAAAAACTCATTGGCGGAAGCCTGGATATTCGTGACGAACAAATGGCAGTTTCACCGGAAGGTGTATTAAATATTGCATGGCACAATTTAAATCCTAAATATTATGATGACAATGACATTCTCTTTGAGTTGGTCTTCGTGGCAAAAGAAAGAGGGGTCCTGTCCCAAGCAGTAAACAGTAATCATAGTGGATTTAGTGCTAAAGCTTACAACGCGGAAGAACTCGAAATGAGTTTAAATCTGAAGTACGTAGAATCTAAAAACGGATTACACGTACTTCAGAACTCTCCGAATCCTTTTACAGAGCAAACCACATTGGCCTTCGTACTACCTAAGTCCGATATGACAACCGTAACGGTATATAATTCTGAAGGAAAAGAGTTGTTTAAAAAGAGCGCATATTATCCAAAAGGATATAATGAAATTGTCTTGAAAGGCGAAAACCTTTCGGTCACTTCAGGACTACTTTACTACAAAGTAAGTTCAGGTGATCAAGAAATAGTCAAGCGAATGCTTTTAATCGAATAATTAAAAAGGGGAAGTAATTAGCTTCCCCTTTTTTTATATCTCCTTTAAAACAGAATACCAGGATTCTTTAAAATCACGGTTATAATTCTTTTTATTCGAACTTAGATGATTCAATAAATACTGTTGTCTGGGTGAGAGTAAACCCATTGGATTTTTTCCATGGCCTAAAACACTATTAATACGCATGGCTTGATATTCAGTCATTGGGATTTTAGAATACTTTGAATTGTATAAATAATATTTGCTCTCTTTGTCTAAACGAAAGCGTCCAGACTTTTCTAGATTATCCAGATTATACTCTCTTGGATCAGAAACAAAAACACGTTCAGCATTTCGAGTTTTGTCCGCTTCTTTTTTTAAAGACTCGAGGTCAATGATATTTGGGTCATATTTTATTTTGACCACTTCTCCGCCATTCATAAACCCTGCTTCGGTGCTAAAGACTCCACCAATAGCACCAATGTTTTTTTCGCCTGACCAAAAACAGTACATTCCAAAATTCACTTCATTAAGCACATTTTTTGAGACAACTTGTGTATGGAAGTCGGACAGGTAAGCCGGAATTGTTAGACCTGTTTTATGCATGGCGTTAATAATTCCAGTGAGTACCGACCCTACACTATACTTTCCTGATATTCTAGAAACCAACTCATTTTCATCTGAATCTATTATTCGTACCACGGGATTATTCCAACTAGGCTCATTAAACTTTCGAAGAATTTTTTTATCGGCTCCGCCTTTATTGTTATAAATAACTAATGGAACAAAGTGTGTTTCAATAGCTTCTACAATAAATGGATGAGACATGACATGGTGGCCGTAGCGTTGGCAGGTACCACAGCCAGGCACCTCTTGAAACAAAATGAACAAAGGCTTACCTGTTTTTTTACTTTGGCTTAAAGCCAAAGAGTAATCCCTCTCCCAGGAAACTTTTCCAAGCTCAATAGGGTTATTGTTTTTAGAGAGCCATTTTGAGCTCTGGCTTCCGCCGAAAAAGGAACTAAAGAGGAAAACCAACAAGACTACCACGCGCCTCGACCCTTTCATTTTCATCGGCCTAAAGTTTAACATTCAAAATGATTAAAGAAATAATTACCGTATGTTTGGCCAAAATACCTGTGTAATCAGAAACGAAGAAGAAAATAGTAAAGTTTTTGAGGAAGAGCTTTTTCCGCACATTGACGCACTGAAGACCTTTGCGTACCACCTAACGTATAATGAAAATGACGCGGATGACTTGGTCCAAGAGACCTACATGAAAGCGCATAGATTTATAGATAAGTATATTAAAGGAACTAATGCAAAAGCATGGTTGTTTAAAATCCTGAAGAATGCGTATATAAACGAATATCGCAAGAAGAGTAAACGACCTACGAGGGTGGATTTTGAAGAAATTGTGAGTTATCACGATACAGACGACGGAAGTTCTACCAAATACCAAGACCTAAGACACGATATTTTTGAGAACATGATGGGTGATGAAGTCACCACAGCAATTAATTCGTTGCCAATTGACTTCAGAACAGTAGTTCTCTTATGTGATGTCGAAGGGTTTACCTATGAGGAAATATCAAAAATTATAGATGTTCCCATTGGTACCGTAAGGTCGAGACTTTTTCGGGCACGAAATATGCTCAAAGATAAATTAAGTGGCTATGCTGAAAAGATGGGATATGAAGACAAAAGAGGTAAAAGAAAATCGGATAGCTCAAATGAAGAAGAATAAACTTTTTTAATACAGAAGATTCTGTTTTATCTAAGGATACATGTAAATTGAATCAAATACTATTTGTCAAACCGGGTACTCACAAACATTTGTGCTATGAAAAACCAAGACAGATTTGAAAATTTAAAACAACGCATCAATCTTTACTTTGATAATGAATTGAGCGAAATAGATCAAAATGAACTTTTGGAAAGAGTCGATAACGACCCAAGATGCTCCAAAATGTTTAACCGGGAAAAGTCATTTAGAGACTACATAAAAAATAACGTGAAGCGTTCCAGCGTATCACCAGATATGGTAAAAACCATAAAAGACAAAATTCGATTTTCCTAGCCTGACAAGCTTAGCCTTTTCTTTCTTGTGAATATCTCACAAGCTTAATTACTTTTGCACCCATTAAAACGGTGTCAATGCTCGACAAGTTAGAAGCAATAAAAGAACGGTATCATTATCTGGAAGAGAAGTTATCTGATCCAGAAACGGTAAAAGACATGAAGCTTTTTACCAAGACCAATAAGGAGTATAAAGACCTTAAAGTACTTGTTGATGCTTATGTAGAATACAAATCAGTACTTGATAACATTGAATCTTCTAAAGAAATGTTGAAGGATGACGATCCTGAAATGAAGGAGATGGCACAAATGGAATTAGATTCTCTTCAAGAGAAACAGCTAACATTGGAAGAGGAGATAAAGGTCCTTTTAATCCCAAAAGACCCAGAAGATGCGATGGATGTTATTTTCGAAATACGATCTGGGGCAGGAGGAGATGAAGCAAGTATTTTTGCCGGAGATCTTTATCGCATGTATACTAAGTATTTTGAAACCATTGGTTTTAAGGCAGAAGTCATTGATGCCAATGAAGGTACAGTTGGTGGCTTCAATAAAATTGTCATGGATGTTAAAGGAGACAATGTCTATGGTAAACTAAAATTTGAATCTGGTGCACATCGAGTTCAAAGAGTACCTAAAACAGAATCTCAGGGTAGAGTACATACTTCGGCGGCTACAGTGGCGGTCCTTCCGCAGTTTGAAATAGAGGACATTGATATTAAAAAAGACGAATTACGCGTGGATACATTTAGATCAAGTGGTGCAGGTGGTCAGCACGTAAATAAAACAGAATCAGGGGTTCGATTCACACACCTTCCGACGGGGATTGCTGCAGAAAGTACGGACTCTAGATCTCAACACAAAAATCGCGAAATTGCACTTCAGCGATTATACATGAAAATCAAAGAAGTACAACGGGAAGAGAAATACAAAAGCGAAAAGCAAAAAAGAAAATCTCTTGTAGGATCAGGTGACAGGTCAGATAAGATTCGAACATATAACTATCCGCAAAACAGAGTCACAGACCATAGAATAAATCTAACATTATATAGTTTGGACAAAGTAGTAAATGGTGATTTAAATGAAGTCATCGAAGCCTTACAAGTCGCAGAGAATGCAGAAAAAATGAAAGACGGAAACTAGAAGTCTTTACCAAAAGATAGATACAAAATAGGATCTTGTATCCTGCGTGTTTCAATGCCCCACCCATAATCTAATTTTAAAAAGTAACCAAACAAGGTGGTTCTTAATCCAGGACCAAAACCCATAACAAGAGGGTCTCTATAATATCTAACGGACAATTGGATTACTTCAGAATCATCAATGGTCAAAGTATTCAATGGATTTTCTTCACTTAATGGAGACAAACCGTACCAAGCAGTACCCACATCGTAAAAGAAAGTCAATTGGAAATTTCTTAAGAATGATGACGAAATTCTTCGTTTTGATAAATACTTAAAAATAGGAACACGTAGTTCAAGATTACCTACAACATAACTTCCTCCGTTTCGAATGTTGTTTTTAAACCCCCTCATTTGAGGAGCGAGCGCTTTGTAAGCAAACGACGCATCTGGACTAACAGGAGTATTATTATTAAATGAAGGTAGTAACCAGTTTTCCATACCACCGAGATAATAAAGCATCTTTTCAGAACCCATTGAAAAGGCTCCAGCAGACCGTAAAGCAAAGACACTATGTTTTCCTAAACTTATATAGTGACGCGCATCGTAACCAAAGATGCTTGTAAAACCATTACTCCATGAAAAATCAAACCCATCTACAACTTTGAGATTAAATCGATTAATGACTTCACCAAAAATTTTATAGCGAGTGCCTTCTAAAATATTTAAATCTACTTCTCGAGAACTATCAAAAACATATTCTCCTCTGACGATAAACCTTTTTTCATCACCTACGGGTTGGTTAAAAGAAAAAGCATCAGAGGATAGGTAAAATAAACGATCAAACCGAAGAGAGGCAGTTAATCTGAAACTTCGATACAAATCAAAAGGATATTTTAATTGCATCATTGCCAGATACCCCACACGATTTGTTCGTTGAATAGGTACCTGAGTTTCGTCTAAATTCTCAGATGTGGACCTACGATATATTGCATACGTTT
>JAHDBE010000060.1 GCA_020630555.1 Saprospiraceae bacterium | reverse complement strand
CCATAAGTTAAATGAGTTCCAGATGACCTTTGGTGGTCAGGATGGATTATATATCCATGGTCCTATTGTGCGTACGAACTAGAAAAATTAAAGTCCGTCGCTGATAAGGATCAGGTCATGTCTCAATTGTCTCAGCTAGAATCCTCGATAGACGCTCTCCTGTAGATTAATGTTTTTTAATTGTTCTATTTATATAAGCTGTACAGAAGTGTGCAGTGATTTTTGAATTATAAATAAATAGACATGGATATTATATCTATTGCCATTGGTCTGTTACCAGGAGCGATTGTTGGTTTTGTGATAGCCAATATGTTCCTTAAGAAGTCTGCCAACTCGAAAGTGGAGGAGATGAATAAGAAAGCAGATCTAATGATTGAGGAAGCACGGTTATCTGCTAAACGATTAGTGGACGATGCAGAGACCAAAGCGGACAAGTTAGTCTCGCAAGCAGAACAAAAGAATGAATCTATTAAACGTAAGAAGATTCAGGATGCCAAGGAAAAGTTTGCCAAACTGAAAAGCGACTACGAGTCGTATAAATCAGAGCACAAGGTAGAGATGAAAGAGAGAGAGATGAATGTAGTGGTGAAAGAAAAAGAACTTAAGTCACAACAGGATTCTTTTAAAGCGCAGATCGAACAAGTCGAACATAGAGAATCTGAGGCCAAGACTATTCGTGAAAACTTAGAGAAGCAATTAAAAATTGTCGCTCGTAAAAAGGACGAATTAGATCAAGCCAACGAGGAGCGTATTAAGAAGTTGGAGAGTATAGGCAAACTCACGGAGGCTGAAGCCAAAGAACAATTACTCGAAGCGATTCGGGCTAAAGCGCAGACAGACGCACTGGCCATAGAAAAGGAGAGTGTAGCGGAAGCTAAAGCCAATGCAAATAAAACGGCGAAAAAAGTAATCATCGAGACTATCCAGAGAATGTGTGCGGAGTACACGATCGAAAACACGGTATCTGTGTTTAATCTGGATTCGGACGATATAAAAGGTCAAATCATTGGACGTGAAGGGCGAAACATTCGTGCTTTAGAAGCGGCTACAGGAGCTGAGATCGTAGTGGATGATACACCAGAAGCGATTATTATCTCAAGTTTTGATCCGATCCGTCGAGAGATTTGTCGTTTGTCATTAAAACGATTGGTGGCGGATGGTAGAATCCACCCAGCGAAAATTGAAGAAACAGTAGCCAAAGTGCGTAAGCAATTAGAAGAGCAGATCGTAGAGATAGGGGAGCGCACGGTTATCGATTTGGATATACATGGATTGAGTCCATATTTGGTAAGAATGGTAGGTCGGATGAGATTCCGTTCGTCTTATGGACAAAACTTACTAAAGCACTCCATGGAAACAGCGAATTTGTGTGCGGTCATGGCGGCTGAATTAGGATTAAGTTCGAAGCAAATAAAAATGGCTAAGCGTGCAGGATTACTGCATGATATTGGTAAAGTGGCAGAGGAGGAGTCTGAATTGCCACACGCATTGCTAGGTATGCAAATGTGTGAAAAGCAAAAAGAGCATCCAGTGATTTTAAATGCGGTAGGAGCGCACCACGATGAAATTGAAATGAACAATATCATTTCTCCAATCGTACAGGCGTGTGATGCGATATCGGGAGCAAGACCTGGAGCGCGTCGTGAGATCATGGAGAGTTACTTGAAACGAATCAAGGATCTTGAGGAGATTGCTATGGGACATGACGGTGTAGAAAAAGCATATGCTCTTCAAGCGGGTCGAGAATTACGTGTGATTGTCGAGAGCGATAAAGTGACGGATGCATATGCGGATGACTTAGCATTTATGATTTCGCAGAAAATTCAGGATGAAATGCAATATCCTGGACAAGTAAAGGTCACGGTGATTCGAGAGAAGCGAGCTACGGCCATAGCAAGGTAGAATTCAAACCCTTCAGAATATATAAACCGGTGTCATTTTGGCATCGGTTTTTTTGTTTTTACCGCTTTCGCGAAAGGAAATATTATAGAAAATTCGATACGAATATTCTTCTTTAAATGGCTTGCATTACAAATTTCATTGAGGTGATAATTGTGATTTCCCAAAACGTAAAATGGTAAAATGCCCTTAAAGCCATAGAGCTTTTGGGGTAGACTAAGGCACAAGGGATTACAAATAGAAAAAAAGTTCAATTATTTGCTAAAATCACTGAAAAAAGGGGGGCTTTGATGCCTTTAAAAGGCTCGTTATGTCATACCTTTGTGGCGAAATTAAGACTGACACATGAGCCGCATTTTTCAGATTATTTGCTTCAGCGTTTTGTTGAGTTTTACGATGAGCGCACAACAGCATAATCATGATCATGACCACGACCATCATGGACACGATCATTCTCACCAACACGATCATCATGGACATGATCACAATCACGACCATAGTGGGCACAATGACGATCACCATGGGCATGACCATTCTGGACATGATCATCACGGACACGATCATGACCATGGTCACGGACATGGTCCCGTATGTGGCGTAGAGGGTCATCATGATTTTGATCCTGGGACGACGGCTTTCCATCATATTGCTGATGCGAATGTATATAGCATCGGACCATTACAAATTCCTTTACCATGTTTCTTGTATGCACCTGGACATGGATGGGATGTTTTCTCGTCAAGTAAGTTGAAGTTTGATCGAATCGGACATGGTGATGGATACAAAGCATATAATCGCTACGTCTTAGATGGAGGCTCAATACGACGTGTAGCGGATGATAAATTTCCAATGGGTGAAGTTGCCGTATCAGGTTTTGTACATGAGGAAGAGAAAAGCTACGTATGCTATAACAACACACTTTACGAAACAGAAGCTAATAGTACAGCGGATGGCGGATTGTTTGGAGGAGGAATCACTTCTTTTTACGATTTCTCATTAACGAAGAATGTGACTTCGATGATCATCGTGGTGTTGTTCTTGTCTTGGTTGTTTTTAGGAATAGCTAGAAAGTATAAAGAAAGAGAAGGTATGGCTCCAAAAGGAGTGCAATCGTTTATGGAAACGATGTTCGTATTTATTCAGGATGAGGTGGCTAAGCCATTTCTTGGATCAAAGTACATGACCTACTTGCCATTTTTAATGGCCTTATTCTTTTTTATCCTTGGATTAAACTTATTTGGTCAGATTCCATTTTTTGGAGGATCTAATGTGACAGGAAATTTGAGTGTCACTTTAGTGATCGCCGTCTTGGCCTTTTTAGTGACAAATCTTAGCGGTAATAAAGATTATTGGAAGCATATATTATGGATGCCAGGAGTTCCTGCTTTTGTGAAGTTGATTTTGACGCCAGTGGAGTTACTCGGTATTTTCATTAAGCCATTGACACTGATGTTGCGTTTGTTTGCAAACATTACAGCAGGACACATGGTAATTATCATTTTTGTGAGTTTGATTTTTGTATTCGGTGAAAATGGGACAAACCCAGCTGCTGGATACGGAACAGCTGTGGCGTCGACATTATTAACCTTGTTTATGATGGCGATTGAGTTGCTTGTGGCATTTATTCAAGCCTTTGCATTTACCATATTAACAGCGTCGTACATAAGTGCGGCAATTGAAGAACACGATCACCATTAATTTGGGGATAAAGAATAAAGTGCGAGAGCACGCTTAATTAATCTAAAATTTTTACAAATGACAGGTTCAATCGTAGCAATCGGAATGGGTATAGCAGTAATCGGTGCTGGTCTTGGGATCGGAACTATTGGTGCTAAAGCTATGGAATCGATTGCAAGACAACCAGAAGCAGTGGGTGACATCAGATCAAACATGATCTTGATGGCTGCACTTGTGGAAGGTGCTGCATTGATCGCAATCGTTATGTGCTTCTTAGTTGCCTAAGAGATCTAACTATTGTACAAAACATATTGGATGATGTAGCGGTTGGCTGCATCATCCGATTTAAAACTTAAAAAACTTAAACTTTAAATAATGTTCTTTATAGCAGGATTTGATGTAATAAGACCAGACTTTGGATTAATCTTTTGGACGTCTGTTATCTTTCTTTTATTCTGGTTTTTAATTGGAAAGTTTGCTTTTAGACCGATTGCTGAGGCACTTAGAAAAAGAGAAAACGACATCCAAGGTGCTTTAGATGAAGCTAAAAAAGCCAAAGAAGAAATGGCTAAAATGAAATCTGAAAACGATGCTCTTTTGGCGCAAGCCAGAGAAGAAAGATCTCAGATTATCAGAGAGGCTAAAGACGCGAGTAACAGCATGATTGAGGAGGCAAAGAATAAAGCTAAGGATGAGGCGACTAAAATCATTTCGAGTGCAAAGCTTGAGATTGAAAATCAGAAAAAAGCAGCTTTGACGGAAGTCAAAAACCAAGTAGGTGGAATGGCTGTAGAAATTGCTGAGAAGATTTTGAAGAGAGAGCTAAGTGGAGACAACAAGCAAGCTGATTTCTTATCGAAGTTAGTGGACGATATCAAATTGAATTAATTAAGTCGATTACTGAATTATGTCAGTTAGCACAATAGCAGCAAGATATGCCAAAGCCCTTATGGACTTGGCGGAAGAGCGCAACGCTTTGGATACAGTCGTAGAAAACGTTAAGATGTTTCAGGAGTGTGTACAAAATCGCGATCTATACTTGCTTTTAAAAAGTCCGATTGTTAAAGAATCTAAGAAGATAGAAATCTTCAAAGTATTGTTTGACGGTCGTTTAGATGAAATCACCGATGGTTTTTTCTCTATCATCATGAGAAAAGGTAGAGAAGAATATTTGCCTGAAATTGCTTCGGAATTTATGAAGCAGTACAAGCGACGTCAGAAGATTAGTTCGGCAAAAGTGACAACAGCGGCTCCATTAAGTGAAGAAAGCGTAGATAAGATTAAAAAGTCTTTGCTCGCGAGTAATCTAACTGATGAGAGTTTGGATTTAGAAGTTGTTGTAGATCCGAATATTCTTGGAGGATTCATCATCGAAATAGAAGATAAATTATATGACGCAAGTGTTGCCCACAAACTTGAGCAGATCAAGAAAGAATTTTCGGGTAACGATTATGTCAAAGCATATTAATAACAGCATTCACACAAAAAACAGATAAAAATGGTAGGCGTTAAACCAGATGAAATTTCTGCGATTCTCAAACAGCAGTTATCAGGATTTAAAAGCGAAACTGAATTAGAAGAAATTGGTACAGTACTCCAAGTAGGAGACGGTATCGCACGTGTTTATGGATTGACTCAAAGTCAAGCGGGTGAATTGGTTGCTTTTGAAAACGGTGTTCAGGCGATTGTACTTAACCTCGAGGAAGATAATGTTGGGGTAGTACTTTTAGGACCTGGTGATGGTATTAAAGAAGGTAGTACAGTAAGACGTACTGGACGTATCGCATCGATCAATGTCGGTGAAGGTATGGTAGGACGTGTTGTTAATCCACTTGGAGAGCCAATTGATGGTAAAGGACCAATAGCTGGAACTACGTATGAAATGCCACTTGAGCGTAAAGCGCCTGGTGTAATTTATAGACAACCAGTATCTGAACCACTTCAGACGGGTATCAAAGCGATTGACTCGATGATTCCAATTGGTAGAGGTCAGCGTGAGCTTATTATTGGTGATAGACAAACAGGTAAAACGGCGATTGCGATTGATACAATCATCAATCAAAAAGAGTTTTATGATAGAGGTGAACCTGTATTCTGTGTATATGTAGCTTCTGGACAAAAAGCATCTACAGTAGCTCAGGTTGCTAAATCTTTAGAAGAGAATGGAGCGATGGCTTATACTGTAATTGTATCGGCATCTGCATCGGATCCTGCTCCAATTCAGTTTTACGCGCCATTTGCGGGAGCTGCGATTGGTGAGTTCTTCAGAGATACGGGTCGTCCAGCATTGATTGTATATGATGATTTATCTAAGCAGGCTGTGGCTTACCGTGAGGTATCTTTATTGTTAAAGCGTCCTCCAGGTCGTGAGGCATATCCTGGTGATGTTTTCTACTTACACTCAAGATTATTAGAGCGTGCAGCAAAGATCATCAACGATGATAAAATTGCTAACGATATGAACGATCTTCCTGATTCATTAAAAGAAGCAGGTGTCGTTAAGGGAGGAGGATCATTAACGGCTCTTCCTATTATTGAGACGCAAGCGGGTGACGTTTCTGCCTATATTCCTACAAACGTGATTTCGATTACTGACGGACAGATCTTCTTGGAATCTAACCTTTTTAACGCAGGGGTTAGACCAGCGATTAACGTAGGTATCTCAGTATCACGAGTGGGTGGTAGTGCGCAGATAAAATCCATGAAAAAAGTATCTGGTACACTTAAGTTGGATCAGGCACAATATCGTGAGCTTGAGGCTTTCGCCAAATTTGGATCTGATCTTGACCCTGCAACATTAGCAGTAATTGAGAAAGGTCTAAGAAACGTGGAAGTATTAAAGCAAGCGCAATATTCTCCAGTTGCTGTTGAGAAGCAAGTAGCGATTATTTATCTAGGTACAAAAGGATTACTTAAAGATGTACCTGTGAATAAAGTGAAAGAATTTGAGGAATTGTTCCTAACAAGTTTAGAGCAAAGATTCCCTGAAGTTTTGGACACGTTCAGAGCTGGTAAATTAGAAGAAAGTGCGGTTAAAACAGTGGAAGATTTAGCTGCTGAATTAACAGCTCAGTTTAAGTCATAATAGCGAATACTAGACAAATCACATTATGTCAGGACAGTTAAAAGAAGTACGGGATCGGATGAAGTCGGTGAAGTCGACTCAACAGATTACTCGTGCGATGAAAATGGTTTCTGCGGCAAAATTGAGAAAAGCTCAGCAAGCGATAGTTGAGATGCGTCCATATGCAGATCGCTTAAATCGTATGTTGAAAAACATTTTGTCAAATGTCGAAGGTGATGTCAATACAAGTTTTGGTGTAGAAAGAGAGATAAACAAAGTGGCGATTGTTATTGTCACTTCTCACAGAGGATTATGTGGTGCTTTTAATAGTAACATTATAAAGAAGGCTGTCGAACTTATTGGCAAGTATGATGCACAACGTCAAGCAGGAAATTTAGATATAATTTTTGTGGGTCGTAAAGGATACGATGCATTAAAGCGTCGATTTGCGGATTGCAATTTAGTTCAGGATTATATCGATGTGTACAACGATTTGAGTTTTGAAAACACAAAACAAATTCCTGAGTTGTTAATGCAGACTTTTAAGGAAGGGACGTACGACCGCATTGATGTTTGTTACGGACGCTTTAAGAATGCGGCGGTTCAGTTTCCTGAAGGTGTACAGTTTTTACCTGTCGAGAAAATGGAAGGAACTGCAGAGCAGGATGATTCTAAGATGAAGGCTGATTATATTTTTGAGCCTAATAAAGATGAATTATTAGAGAGCTTAATTCCTAGCATCTTACAAACAACCTTCCAGAAGTTTTTACTTGACACCAATGCCTCAGAACATGGGGCTCGAATGACGGCTATGGATAATGCCACTGAAAATGCACAAGAGTTGTTAAACGAATTACGTATCAACTACAACAAAGCCCGTCAGGAAGCAATTACAAAAGAGCTTTCCGAGATCGTGGGTGGTGCAGCAGCGTTGGCTGGATAAACAGATAATAAGTATTGAGATTAATATAAGACCTGCTAAGCAATTAGCGGGTCTTTTTTTTTGTGTGGAAGCGTTTTGTCAGTCGTGAACGTTCATGGAATAGTCGAATGAACTAAATCATATTTATCGAATAATAAGAGGGGATGTTATTCGAATCAACTTGTAAAACAACTTTTATGAGAACACTTCTACTCCTTTCATTATCCCTATTTTCTAGTTTAATTGTTAGTGCTCAAGCTGTAAACCTTTCTAATCAACTAGAAGTGGATGCATTCGATACTAATATTGAAATTATACAAGGAGATTTAATTATCGGTAGTCAAACAGAGTCAACAGATATTTTTGATTTATCCAATCTCTTAAATCTCAAAGAGGTCGAGGGTCATTTAATTATTGCCAATAATGATAGTTTAGAGAATATGCAGGGCCTTAATTCTTTGGAAAGGATTGGAGCCGATTTAAATATCTGGAAAAATGGTTCATTAAAGAGCTTTGAGGGGCTGGAAAATTTAATTGAAATTGGAAATAGATTTGCGCTACAGGAAAATACTTCTCTTCAAAGTTTTGATGGTTTATCAAGTTTAAAAGAGGTATTAGGATCATTTCAATTGGTTTCTGAATTTGGTGGAGTTGGAAATAATTCTTTGTTGAGTTTAAGTGGTCTGGAATCTTTGGAGAAGGTTGGAGGATTTTTGAGAATTCATGGAATGGATGCTTTAATGAATCTAAGTGCTCTTGAAAATTTGGGCCAGATAGACGGGGATCTAATTTTAGAAAACAATGATTTATTAAGTGATCTTACCGCTCTAGAAAATTTAACTGAATTAGGAGGAGATTTATGGATTAGCGGTAACTCAAATATGGAAGATCTAGTTGGGTTTGAGGGACTTTCAAAAATTAAAGGTGACCTCTATGTTAGAGGTAACGAGAAATTAGGAAGTTTTACTGGTCTCGACAACATAGAAGAAGTTTCAGGGTCTGTGACAGTAGCTTATAATTCTGAGTTAGAGGATTTTTCTGGGTTAAATGCCCTGGTTAAAATCGGTGGGATATTTTCTTTAGATATGAACGGTGCATTAATTGATTTCACTGGATTAGATAATCTGACTCAGGTAGGTGCCCAGTTGGATATAAGTAACAATTCATCGTTACAGGCATTATCTGGTTTGGAAAACTTAGTTCAGATAGGAGGAAATATAAGTGTATTTGGAAATAGCGAGCTAGAAGTCTGTTGTGTATTAAATTTTTTCAAATCTTCCCATACAATTGTTTTTTCTGGAAATAAAGAGGGCTGTAATTCTGTATTGGAAATGGAAGAACTATGTCCATCATTAGTCCCAGTGAGGATACAATGTTATTATGATACGAATGAAAATGGTTTTCGAGAATCGGACGAACCAGCTCTTAATAATGTGCCATTAATTTTAGGGTCTCGCCAAATATTTTCGATGGATAAAGATGTCAACATCTATTACGAAAGGGAAGGAGAAACTTCACTGACTATTTCATCGGCGTATTTAAGTGAATGGGAACTAACCACGGATTCCGTAGTTTTTAATTTTTATTTGGATCAAAATTTTACGGATACCTTAGTTTTTGGCTTAAAGCCAAAAGAATATAAAAGAAACATTACAAGCTATGTTCAATCTCAAGGATTTAGATGTAATACGCAACCAACTCTTTATGCGACTTTATATAATGGAGGGAATACGCTTGTGGAAAGCGCGGTGCTTTGGGTTGAATTAGATGAATTATTGGAAGATTTTTTCTTTTTAGATCCTCCAGATATCATTGAAAGTTCGCATAAAGTAGGATGGAGCATTTCTAATTTTTATCCAAGCCAGAGTGTTGTAAAAAGAATTCGATTAAATATTCCTGGTGTGGATCAGATTGAATTGGGTACTGAGGTATTTCATATGAGTTATTCAACAGGGGAGGATCAGTTAGGGGATTTTGAAATTGGAAGATTTAATTATTCAGAAATAATGATCTGTGGTTATGATCCGAATGATAAAATGGATCAACCATATTATTATGAAGATTATAATTTAATAGGTGAAGAATTGAATTACACGATTCGTTTTCAAAACACAGGAAACGCTGAAGCTATAAATGTGACTGTGTTTGATCATCTTGATGAAAACTTGGATATCAATACCTTTCGATTAATTGGATCAAGTCATTTAGAGCTTCTCGAGACAGGTCTTATCGGAAATGAAAACGTGCTAAGGTTTCATTTTGAGGGGATTAATTTACCAGATAGTTTGACAGATTTTGAAGCGAGTCAAGGATTCATAAATTTTGCTATTAAGGTTAAGAGTGACATAATGGATGGGACGAGGATATATAATGAAGCGAATATTTATTTTGATCAGAACCCACCCATAGTCACAAACGAAACAACAAATATTATGTATTCTAGTTTTGATGCAGATCAAGATGGCTATAACTTCTGGGAGGATTGTGATGACACTAACAATGAGGCCTATCCTGACGCGACCGAAATCCCTAATAACGGCATTGATGAAGATTGTGATGGTTCTGACCTAATGGTTAGCACGGAAGATATCGCGCTAGCTAGTATTAAGTTGTATCCAAATCCAGCGAATGAAAATCTATATATAATATCAGAAGAGTCGGTTTTTAATTATCGGATTTTAAATAGTATTGGACAACTGGTTCATTCCCAAATGCAATTTAATCTTACACAAGAATTGAACATTAGCCAATGGGGAACTGGAGTGTATTATGTTATACTGCATTTACCAGATGGTAAAAGTTCTGTGCGGAAATTGATGGTGTTGGAGTAGGGGATTAGACATTTAAAAGCTGATGACGAATTTGAATAGTTTAATAAACGTATTATCTGTTCGTATATTTAAAATTAACGTTCATTTCGATATTCAATTATTTAATACTCATATGAGAATACTTCTTATCATAATATTTGCGTTTTTAGTTTTTGATGTATTTGGACAAGATGTAATTCTACTTTCTCAGCAAGACATTGATCAGTTTGACGAAAATGTAACAACAATAAATGGAGACTTAATTATTGGAAGTATTCAATCGCCTTCTGATATTACTAATCTCAATGGCCTTTCTAATATTAGAAAAGTTATCGGAAATAATTGATTATTCTCAAATCATAATATAAGCAATTTAATTGGCCTCGATAGTTTGTCATTTGTTGGAGGTATTTTTTATCTAAACGATAATCTAAACTTAATCTCATTAGAAGGTATTCCTAAGATGGATACTTTAGTAGGATTAGGACTATATGAGAACACAGGACTCTTAAGTTTATTTTGTTTTAGTACTTAGGACAAAGAGTATGTGAATTCTATAAACTTGGAAATATTTTTTGTTTTAGCTTAGATGACCGGCAATGATTCAAAAGCTTAACCCGACAGCCCGAACAAATATCATTAAAACATAAGGTTCCAAAACGTTAATCCTTGTCAAACAAATACCGTCCGACCCATTTAATTTGTACCTTTCTAGTAGACCTATGTCTAAAACCTTAATGCATCTTTATGGGAAACCGAAACCCATTTTCTAAATCTCGTTTGTATTTTCTATCACTCTGTTTTTATTTGGCTGGCACTTCAGTTGCACAAGATGCGGTTTTTACTTCTCAAGCGGAGGTGGATGCTTGGGATCCGAGTATTACTGTCGTGAATCATTTGATTATAGGCACACAGAATGAAAATGCCAATACAAATATTACGGATTTATCAAATTTATCCAATATAACAGAGCTGACTGGTGATTTGCGTGTCTATGGCAATGATGGTTTGAGTGATTTACAAGGTTTAAATGGAATAACCCAAATAAATGGAAATATTAAAATTTGGTATTCACATTTGGAAAATTTCGAAGGATTGAACGGTTTGACCGACCTAAACGGGTTTTTAGAAGTTTTTAGAAATTTAAAGTTGAAAAATCTTAGTGGCATAAACAATCTTAAAAATATTGGAGGCTTTTTAAAGATTTATGATAATGTCAATTTAGAACATGCAGAAAGTTTAAGTAATCTAGAATCAATAGGTGGATACCTTCAATTAAGCCATAATACTAAATTAGAAAGCCTGATTTTGAGTGCGTTGATTTCGATAGGTGAGTTTGTTGATCTCAATGGTGATAACGGACTTCATACTTTGGACTTATCTCACTTAGAATCTGTAGGAGGTTATTTTAGGATTTACGAACAACCTATTAAAGAATTAAATCTAAGTAGTTTAACCTTAATCGAAGAATATTTAAAATTATCTCTTAATGACAGCTTGCAAAATATTAATTTAAACCATCTTGAAAATATTGGTGGATACATATCAATTACTAACAATATTCATTTAGATCAACTTGATATTTCTAACCTAGGATTCATCGGAGGAAGTTTTAAAGTATACCATAACTTCAATTTAAACGAGCTCAGCGTGTCGGCAGGATCAACCTTGAATGGTAATTTGATTATTAATAATACAAAGGGGGTCGAGGATTTAGACGGTTTACTAGGGTTGACTAAAGTTATCGGGGAAGTTGATATTTCTTATAACAAGTCTCTTAAAAATTTAGATGGTTTAAGTGAGTTACAGGAGGTAAATGATGATGTACGAATTTCAGGTAATGCCCAGCTTCTTAATTTAAATGGATTAGGGGGGCTGACTAATTTAAATATTGGAGATTTAATTATAAAATCTAATAATTCTCTTAATGATCTTAATGGTCTTAGTGGATTAACCATTATTTATGGAGATCTAATTATTGAAGATAATGACTTACTATATAATCTCGATGCACTTCAGAGTTTGACGAATGTTGGAGGTGATTTGTCAATAAGTAGAAATAATCATCTCGAGAATATAAATGGCTTAAACCTATTATCTTTTATTGGTGGATCAATCAGAGTTGTTAATAATGATTCATTACTCAGTATTAATAGTTTTAAGGAAATATCAAGGGTCTTTGGCGACATCGAAGTAGAATCTAATGATAATCTTAAAATTTTTGATGGCTTAAGTAATGTTACGTCGGTTGATGGCGGAATAGAATTTTTTTACAATAAATCTTTACAACATGTTGATTTTAATCTACTCGATTCTATAGGTTCTGATTGTTTTGTTAATGATAATAATCAATTAGAAGATTTATACTTACAAAATTTAAGAATTGTTGGTGGTAGTTTATATATGAATTCTAATAATTTTCAAAATTTGAATTTATTTAATCTATTCTCTACAGGTGACGATTTAGTAATATCTAATAATTCTAATTTAACAAATCTTGACCTGACACACTTTTCGTCGAGTGGGGGTTCTTTTGAAATTCGAGATAATGGTGCTTTACATAATTTGATTCTTTCAAGCGTTTCATCTATAAACGGACACCTAAAGATAGGTCCAACTAATGGACTAGAAAATATCGATGGATTAAATGGTTTAGTGACTTTACAAGGGGGGATCTACTTATCCAGAAATAAAATGTTAGCAAACTTAGATGGTTTAAATCAATTGACATCCTTGCAAGGACCATTGGATATTTATGGAAATCCCAAACTTCAAAATATTGACGGTTTAAATGGAATAACTTACCTGGAAAATTATATTAGAATTGAATTTAATAATCAGCTAAAAGATATAAATGGATTGAGTAGTGTTACTACTATTACCGAAAATCTTTTTAGTGGTGAGGATAAGGAATCTGTTATTATTAAAAATAATGACTCTTTAAAAAATATAGATGGGCTATCGGGTTTGACTGAATTGTTTGATAACGTAGAAATAATTAATAATGATACCTTACAGAATATTGATGGCTTGTCAAATCTGTCGTCAATAGGAAAGGATTTGAGAATTTTACAAAATGAAGCTTTAAAAGATATAAACGGTTTAAGCAACTTAGTTTATTTGGGAGGAAATCTCGATATATTCGAAAATGATAATTTAGCCGAATGTTGTACTATTTTACCTATCGTATTACAAGCTGAAATTAAAAATAACGCAATTGGCTGCAATAGTTTGCTAGAAATAGTAGATTATTGTGAGAATTATTCACTCTTACATATAGAATGTTTTTATGATGTAAACGAAGATGGTATTCGCGATACTAATGAAGCAGTTTTATCCAACGTGCCTATTTATTTAAACGAACAGAAATTCTTCACAAATAGTCTTGATCCGACTATATTTTACACTGAAAACGGTCTAATAAATTGTCAAATTGAAGAACAATACCTTAATACATGGAGTATTACATCGGACTCTCTGAGTTATCAATTTGTACTCGACGAAAACTTCACAGATACTTTAATATTTGGTTTAACGCCGAAT
>JAHDBE010000059.1:10864-13916 GCA_020630555.1 Saprospiraceae bacterium | reverse complement strand
ATTGTCTAATCCACCATACAGCGTAAGAAATGAATTTAAATCCTCTCGTTTCATCAAATCTTTGAGCGGCTTTAATTAAACCTAAATTTCCTTCATTTATTAAATCACTCAATGACAAACCCTGATTCTGGTATTGTTTAGCCACAGAAACAACAAAACGCAAATTTGCCTTTGTCAATCTTTCTAAAGACTCTTGATCTCCGAGCTTTATGTTTTGAGCCAACTCAACCTCTTCTTCTGGAGTTAATAAATCGACTTTTCCAATTTCTTGAAGATACTTTTCTAATGATTGACTTTCACGGTTGGTAATCGATTTGGTTATTTTCAGCTGTCTCATCGTCTATTATATTTAGCTCTTAGATTTTCTTTGGCGAAAGCCCACAAAATTAGGGTTTCATATAATGATAGCAAAATTTGTACCTCTATGATTTTCAGTAAAATGCAATAAAATTATAATCGTTTTTAATTAAAAAAAGTTCAATTCCTTTGAAAAATGAAAAAATAATTTTTATTTGCAGCGTTTCTAGGAATGATTAATTAGCTTCCTAGAAATCAATTATTTATAAAAATTAAATATACTAATGTCAAGAGTAGCCATCGAACTTGAATTTATAACAAAAGCCTCTCCGGGTATTGTCTATAAATTCTTAACTGCACCTGATTGTCTAGTTAGGTGGTTTGCAGACGGAGTGGACATTACTGGTGACGTCTATACTTTCGAATGGGCCGGTGCCGAGGAAGTAGCTGAGATGGTCGATGATATAGAGGAGGAAAGGATTCGATTTAAGTGGGAGGATGCCGAAGATGAAGAATACCTCGAATTTAGAATGTACAAATCAGATGTGACGAACGAAACTATAATTGAAATTACAGACTTTTGTGACGATGATGAGGTCGATGAGCAAACGGACCTTTGGACTACTCAAATTGAAAAACTTAAAAAGGAGTGTGGAGGATAAATTAAAACTACACACTCTAAGCCATTCTATTACTTATACGTATTTAGTCGATTATTTAACAGGGATTCTTTTTTCAGATATTCCAGGATTGGTAAATCATCCTCAAGATACACGTCCTCTCTCCTATCAAAAGTGTAAACGCCTTTTCCTGCTATAATTCTTTTGGTAAAAACATTTTCTAAACAACAGGTATTGAGTTTAGAACTTTCTATAAGTGAGAGGTCAGGTTCATTAAATGAGGACACAAAAACTAAATCGTCGCGATCTTTTACATCATTTCCAATTACCTTAGTTTTAAATCCAGCATTTAATAAGGTTTGATATATTAAGTATCCTGGATTCTTAATGGACTCCCTTAGATCTGATTGAAAATTAATGATAAACAACCCTTTATCATTAAGAATCTTTTTAACGGCTTTGAAAGATTCTATGGTATACAAATACGTGGGTTGGTTTTCTGCTGCAGAAATATCCAGAACAATTAAATCATATTTCTTTTTTGATTTTGCTATGAAGCTTCGCGCATCGTTTTCCACGAAATTCATATCATCATTCGACATATAAAAATACTCGGTAGCGACATCGTACATTCGAGAATCGATATCAACAACATCCAAATTATGGCCGAATCGTTCAAATTCGCCAACAAGTGCACCAGCTGCTAAGCCGCACAAAAGAACATCACTTTGGTTAGGAATTAATGTTGAAATTGTAGAGATTATATGCACGTATTTATAAATAGAAACAGCATTAGGATCTCCTCCGACAATTACTGATTGCGGAATATTGTTTATGTTTAAAATCCTTTTAAATCCTTTATTGTTTTCAAGTGGCGTGTCTATAACCACTAATTCCCCCATGAGTCCTTCTTCTATATGAACTATAGAGGTATTATTAATTGAGGGATATAACACTTCAGCTTTAGTCAATAAAAGCCCACCTAGAATAACAAATGATGCAATACTTATAAGTGTCCAAATATTTTTCAAGTGGAAGTATACAAGAAAGGATATAATTAAAGCCAAAACAAAATAAAGACTAAATGACACGCCGAGAGTTTCGATGAGGACGAAGCCCACTGAAAACGTCCCAAAGACTCCAAAAATGGCAGAAATCGCGTAGAGTCTTCCAACACTTTGAAATTCTAAATCCTTAAAATTTTCATTATATAATTCTATGACTAAAGGAGGAAGAGAGGCTAAACAAATTATTGGAAATGACAACATGGCACCTTGGACAAGAGCCGCCGAAAACAATAAACTATCAAGATTTCGGACTAGCCCAGGAATAAAAGACCTAATTACCATGGATACAAAAACACATAAAACCGCGGTAGCTAATAGCCTGGGAATAAGAATTAAGATATTTTTTTTACGAGACAAGTAGCCCCCAAAAAAATATCCCAGAGCCATAAAAAACATGGTACTAGAGATTGTTATCGTCCAGACCATCAAACTAGAACCAAAATACGGCTCGGTCAATTTGTTAATAAGTAGCTCGATGGACATTATGCAAAAGCCCTCAAGTGAGATTAACAAGTATAGATAACGCTTGGACATAATCAATACGCTCTTAATTTAAGTTTAGAGAAATACAGCTTTCTATTTCATCACCTCTAGGGTTTTGACAGAAAACTTTTCCCTCGCCATCAACAAAAAATAAGGCGGGTAAGAATTTAAAAGGGACGTAGTCATTGAATTCTCTTGTCCATCCATCTTTGAAACGATAATTTGTGATTGTTTCATCAAAATTATTCTTAGAGAATGTCACCCAATCTCGGGGATCTTTATCCATATTCAAAGAGACAATATTGAACGCATTTTCATATTCGTTTTTCAATCGCAACACGCGCTCCCATTCCCTCATACTACTCCAACACTGCGCATTCCAAACAAATAATAATGACTTCTTATTGTTATTCGGGACAAACTCATCGGTATCAAATAATTTCTCTAATTCGGATAAATTGAGTACTAATTTGTTACCACCATTAATTTTACTTGATATTGTGAGAGCAATCTTTTGTTCAAAATCCGACCCTTCTGAAAGGTCTAGTCCTTGAAACATACTATTTAAAGCAAACTGATCTTCAT
>JAHDBE010000059.1:0-10854 GCA_020630555.1 Saprospiraceae bacterium | reverse complement strand
ATGAAAAGGCCCTTATTGAACAAGAACTGGGTTATAAATACGAGAAAAAGGTATGCGTCTTAGATTAATAGAAGTATTATCAGTTTTACCGAAATACTCTTTAATAGATAGTTTAAGTTTTTCATAAGACATGTCATAGCGTTTTTCTAATTCACTTCCCTGAACATCCTCATTAAAACTCACCATATTACTCATTCGCTCATTCATGAGCAGGTTACCACTTAGTTTTACTTCATTTAGGTCTTTAAAAATTTGAAGGTTGGATTTTTTTAAAAACTCACTTTCTACATTTCCAGAAACTGAATAGTTCAAAAAATCTGTTTGATATGTCTGTATGTCTATTTTATCACCCTTGGATAAATAAATGATAATATTTTCGGGTTTACCTTCCAGACTCAGAGAATAAATACCTTGATCAAAAGGCAATTTCACATCTAATAAAAACTCATCGTCTTTAACTACTGCATTATCAATTGGAAGAAAATTAGCCCCATCAAAAACATTTAAATAAACACGGTCGGTTTTATTGGTTGAGAGTTTACAAATCCCAGTAATCAAAACATCATTTTTGATCCTCTCTTTACAAGACCCCAATAATATAATAAGACAAAGACTAAGTACTCCAAAAGAGCTCTTTTTAAAGTTATAAAAGGACAGCAGCATACATATTATTAAAAAGGTGACGACAATTAAACCACTTTTAAAAACCCCAAGCAACGGAATTAAGTAGAATCCAAATATTATTGTAAACACAATACCTCCAGAAGTCGAAACTCCATAAAACAGTCCCGAATTTTGTCCAATTCTTCTATCTGATCTCGTGTTAATATTTATGATAAGCGGAGTCGTAAGTCCAAAACAAATCATGGGAATCAGAAGTATATATAAAGCAGAAATTATCAAGGCAAAATTTATATTTAAATTTTGTTGAAGGAAGCCAAGAATGGCCTTAGAGGTAAAAATCAAGAATAAAATATACCCCGCTGATAATAGGAATATCCTCACTAAGTTTTTATTTAACGGTGCTAAGCGGTCTCCATAAAAGTAACCCAAAGCTAGTGCTCCAACAGTTGTTCCTAACACAACAGACCAAACGGTAACAGATGCACCAAAAAATGGTGAAATCATTTTTGATGCAATTAATTCCAAGGCCATTAAACATGCACCCTCTAAAAAGTTGATCAGGATTAATCTAGATTTCATGATGAAAAGTACAAAAAAAAAAAAAGCTGAAGTTGTTACTCCAGCTTTTCTTAAAATATATCAAGTAGGTTAAATCTTGATAAATTTCATGGTTGATACATTTGATCCACTTTCCGTTCTTAAAAAGTATACACCAGAAGGGACCATAGATAAATCAACAGATTCAGTAACAAATGATTTTTTGACCTGCAGGGAAGTTTGATAAACAGCGACTCCCGCCATGTTAACTACACTTAACTTGACATTTTGGTCGGCTGTAGATTCATAAACGATGTTTAATATATCAGCAATAGGGTTTGGATTAATACCATGAATTTCGAAGCCTTCGAATGATTCTTTAGTAACACTAATGACTCTAGAATATTGAGTGGATCCGTCAAAATCCATCATTTTAAGCCTATAAAGATTACTTGTCGATTCTAGATTTACTTCAAAATCATAATTAAGTTGAGTCACGCTAAATCCTCCATTGGCTTTTGATTTAACGCTACCAATCGTAACAAAGTCCATTCCATTCGAACTATGCTGAATCTCAAATTTTTCACTGTTCTGTTCTGATTCTGTCGACCACATGAGCTTCGCGATGTCACCACGCTTCTTATCTGCTCTAAAGTCTATTAAGGTCACAGGCATAACAATCCCACTTATAAGAGTTGTTTCGCTGCACGAGCCTCCTTCAGAATCAAAACCGGTTATACAATTTGAAGCGCCACCTTCTGGACCATTAGTGTATGTCCATTCTATACAAATAGTAAAAGGACCACAACCTGTATTACCACCGCAGTTCGCATCTGCTGTCGCATTACCACCGGTGGTGTTACAGACTATACCTGTACCGCAAGTATTCGAACATGCTGAATTACAATCGCTTGGCAAGGCTCCAGAATAAGTATCTGTAAATACAACGGTATTTCCAGATGCCGCACCCGTAAAAGTTACAGATTCGTCTGGTCCAGATACCCATGCAGCACAATCACATGTGCCGTCCGCGTTGGTCACTGCCCCTGTACCACTGGAGTATGTACAAGAAAAACTACCCCCTGAAACAAGAGTTGGCGCGGTAAAAGTGGTTTGAAAATTAGAACCCATACTCATTTCGGCACAACTGTTTGTTGTCGCGCTCGTACCCGCATAAAAAGTTAAGTCATCTACCCCGAATGTACTGCATATACCAATTTCTATCGTGTAACAAAAAGTTACAGTACCCGTAGCGTTTGCTGTTGTTGGAATGGTCGTATTCGACGTAGCTAAAAGAGTGTTCATATGGCACGCTTTTGTAGAATAAGTACCAACGAACAGAAGAATTAAAACTAATAGTAAGCCTCTTCTCATCATTTTGTTTTTTATGATAAAAAATGTTGGTAATTTGAGGCCAGTAAAGCTAGAGGGGTAATTGGTTAGATTGTTATAAACCGAAATATACCAGCTATATTTTGAATAAAAAAATAAGCTAACTGATTTCTATGAAATATTTTTCTTGCATATTAATCCTTCTGTCTTCTTTTGATTTCTACGGGCAGAATGTGTATCACAGTTTTTTTAACCCCACAGTGGTTGACTCTTTAGGGGTAGTTATTGACAATCCGTTTAATGGTGGCCTAAAGGCGCCTCAAACTTATCATTCAGACTTGAACGGTGACGGAGTCAAAGATTACTTGATTTTTGAAAGAGAAGGAAATGTTCCAATGGCTTTTCTATCTGAAAATGGAAAACTGGTTCATACATACGATCATGGCATTCCATTTCGAGGTATTGAAAACTGGCTCGTGGCCAAAGATTTAAATGGTGATGACATTTTAGATCTCCTTACTTACAAGTTTAACAACCCGATCAACGGAATGACCATACTCCTTGGATATTTTGACAACAACAAAATTTTATTTGAAGAAATAGACTACTTAGACGACACAGATCTTCTGAGTTATGATGATGGTCAAGGAGAGAGAATTCCAATCTATTGCAATCCTATTGACAAACCAGAAGTTATCGACATTGATAATGATGGCGATTTCGACATTCTTTCTTTTGATATAAGTGGTAGCCACGTTGTACTTTATAAAAACCTTGCAGTTGAAAAAGAACTAGATCCTGATCAATTTGAATTCATATTGGATGATCCTTGTTACGGACGATTTATTGAGAGTGAGACGAGCGAGGATGTCACTTTAAGTTCTACCCCAGGAAATTGTGCGGAAAATATAATTGGAGAAACAGAGGTTTCTTCAAGACATGCTGGATCGACCATAACGGCATTTGATCTAAATGAGGATAATGATTATGACCTCTTGATCGGGGACCTTGTTTCCAGATCAGTCACTGGACTATACAATGATGGTGACCCTTCAAATGCTTGGATGATCGACTTTGACAATTCCTTTCCATCAGAGACTACGCCCATTGACATGAATCTATTCGTGGCGGCTTATTCTTTAGATTATGATTCTGATGGTGATTTAGATTTGTTGTTTTCTCCAAACAGTCTAGGTCTCACGGACAATATAGAATGTATACACCTATATGAAAACAGGATGGCCACCGACGAGGGATTTCAATTTGTACAAAATGATTTCATTATTAATAGTACGCTTGATTTTGGTGAGGACTCAAATCCTGTTTTAGAGGACATCAACAACGATGGTCTTGTTGATTTAATTATTGGTACAAGCGGTCGCAATTTGGAAGCTTCAAAAAGGGCGGCTAGGGTTTATTTTTATGTAAATGAAGGAACTCCTGAAGTCCCATATTTCAAAATGAAAAATGATGATCTTTTTGGTCTTTTTGAATATGACGATAATTTCAGAAACTTCAGTCCGTGTTTTGGAGACTTAGATAACGATGGAGACTTAGATGCCATTGTTGGATTAGCGGATGGAAGTTTACTTTATATTCGAAATACAAGCTCAGAACCAAGTGAAATGAGTTTTGGAGAAATCACAAGTAATGCCTGGTCAATTAATGTGGGGCAAAATGCTAAACCATATCTATTCGATATTTCGGGTGATGGTTTATTAGATCTTGTTGTAGGAGAAAGGAGTGTTAACTCCTTTCAGGATAGCATACTTGGAAATGTAAATTATTATGAAAATATTGGTTCTCTCGAATCACCGGAATTCCTCACGGATTCAAGTTTTATTAATTACATCCCGACTTTAGGAAGGATAAATACCCGAGGATCAAATTGGCCCATTGGGTCTTCGGCCCCTTCGATTGTCAAGACAGAAGAATCTTTATTACTTATGACCGGTTCTTATTCACGAGGGCTATTACTTTATGAGATAAACCAAGATGATCTCGAAGGAAAATTTATTCAGCTCACAGAAAAATGGGGAAATGTTCATGAAGGATGGAACGTTACTGGCAACATGAAAGATATTGATAATGATGGTTTATTTGAAGTGGTTGTAGGAAATAAACGCGGCGGCATAGCCATGTTTAAAACTAATTTAAATTCTGAAGGAACACTTAATACTGTTATTGACAATTCACTAAACCATTCGAACATACATTTTTATCCAAATCCAGCTTCGGAGTATATCATGTTTGATAATACTCCTGAATGGATCGAAATTTATGACATTGCGGGAAAAAGGATTATTAATAAAGAAGTAACTAGCAATCAATTAAATATAGAATTCATACAGTCTGGAATCTATTTCATCAAAATAGACGGCAAATTGAGTAGGTTTGTGAAGATTTAGCGTGGTTCAATTCCTTTACTCGTACCGAAGGAGCTAAACGATTCTAGATTTTAATTTTTATTTCTAAAATTAGCCTTCCTTTTTTCAAGGAATGCTCCAAATCCTTCTTTGGCTTCTTCAGAGACCATTAATTCTCCAAAAATCTGGGATTCGTAATTATCCGTATCCACATCTGGAATATAAATAGTATTAGTCAACTCTATAGCTTTGGAAATGGCAATCGGCCCGTTTCGTTTTATTTTAGAAACAATATGTTTAGCCCGTTCCATTGGACTTTCGTCAATGTGATTTAATAAACCTAATCTTAGTGCATCCTCGCTATTAAACATATGTCCTGTTATTAAAGCTTCTAATGCCTTGGCTTTTCCTATTAAATGTGTAAGCCTTATAGTTCCGGAATACCCGGGAACTAATCCCAAACTTAATTCCGGCAAACCACACTTTGCCTGTAAGTCACCAATACGCATATGACATGCCATTGCCAATTCCAATCCACCACCAAGTGCGTAACCCTTAATTACTGCAATGACAGGGAGGTGAAAATTTTCGATTGAATCAAATACCTTTTTACCTCTTAGTGATAAATCGGTCGCTTGTTCTTTATTTAGGTCTTTAAACTCTGTGATATCTGCACCTGCGGCAAAAGCCTTATCTCCATATCCCGTTATTAACACGGCTACAAGATTTGTGTACTTTTTATATCCCGAAGAAAAGAAATCGCCAATAGAGGAAATGACCTCTTTATTTAAAGCGTTCAGAGCTTTAGGGCGATTGATTGTTAAGGTGACAATGCCTTCTGATTCACTAATAAATAGAACCTCACTCATAAGGATATAATTTTGAAATTGAACTTTTAATTAAACTGTTGACGTCCATAGAGACTTTAAGGTAATAAAAGAGACCGGCCATAACAACAGAAGCCACACTGCACTTTAATACGCTATTAAAAAAAGGATTAGATAATTCAGGTATCCCATAAGCTATTAAAAAACCCACTGATGCAATAACGAATGATTTAAATAGGCCAGTGGATAAGGGATGCATTTTGTACTCAAAGTATATAAATCCCATGCGAAAAAGATGAAATAAGGTAATCGAGAGGGCCGTGGCCATGGCTGCACCTACGACATTAAACTCACCAATGAAATAATAGTTAAATATGACATTAGCAATACCCAGCAATAAAACAAAAAGTAAGTTGTAACGGTACTTCGCACTGTAACTTAAAACACCTGCGCTGATACTGGATATCATTTCTATTAATTTGGCGGAAGCCAAGAAAACAAATATAGATTTTGCATTCTCGAAAGAACTGGGATCTGCCGAAATTGATACTAAACCATCTAGAGCGTAATAGATAAAGACAAACAGAAAACATCCCACTAAAAAAAGATTGAGCGAACTTCTTTGATAGAGCTTATTTATTTCTTCTAAATTATTTTTCTCCCATGTTTCTGAAACGATTGGACTTGCGATTGAACTTAGAGCTCTACTCGGTATACCAATGACATTGGCAATAAATAATACTTTAAAATACAGACCTGCGCTTGCGGTACTCAGCATTATGGTAATCATTATGGAATCTATCCGAGATGCCAAACTATTACCAATACTATTAAGACTCCCAAAACCCATGTAAGAAAACATAGATTTACGTGTATTGCTATTTAAAAAACTAGGTCTAGAAATACGAATGGCCCTTAAACGATATAAATAAAAAATCATAGCTCCTGCAGCCAGAATATAAAAAGCCAGAATACCATTGGCGAAAGCCAAATTATCTAATCCTCTAAAAACATACACCAAAACCAATACCGGTAAATATAGCTTGTAGGCAAACTCTTTAATAAAAGAAGGGACAACCACTTTGTGATAGTTACTCGCGTGGGCCGTCGCCAAATCAATAATCACAAGCGCTATCGTTAAAACAAGAATAATCCACAAATTAGACCTGACAAGTTCGCCATCCATCTGTAGGCTCTCTAAAAAGGCAATAAAAGGATCACGAAAAAGCCAAGTAAAAAATAAAAATATCGAGACACCCAAAACTGCTAGAACCAAAACAAGGCTAAATAGCGCCCCTATCCTATCCTCTTTTTCGGAATACTTCGGGAAGAATTTGATTACAGTTGGGATCAAACCAATAGATGCAACTGGCACCAATAAGCTTGATGCTCCCAGTAAAAACTGCGCATATCCGTAGATATCATTATCCAAAGAATACACAAAAAGAATACTTATCATACCGATAAATACCCCGACAAAATTTAAGACGGTTTTCTGAAGACTTTGTTTTTGTATTACTCCCATTGAATAGCTCTGTTGTATAAACAACAGTAGACCAAATTTATTACTATTATTTACAATATTTGCTACATGAAAAATGCTCAATTACGTGCTCATTTAAAAGCCGGCATCCGAGAAGAATGGCGTTTAAGAGATGCTCGGCAGAAACTTGGCCAAATCGGAGATGGTGTATACATTGAAGATCGAGTCGATTTTATGCGATATCCAGAAAATATTCGAGTCGGAAATCATGTTGTTTTTAAAGAAGGGGCTAAAATTTGTCCTTGCAACAAGGAAGCTTCAATACGCATTGGAGACAACACGACTATTGGTTATCAATGCTACTTTTTTGCTTCATCGCAAATCACCATTGGAGACGATTGTCTTATTGCTCCTTTTGTATACTTTGTGGATAGTGATCATGGAATCGATCGTGATAAAAAAATAAATGACCAAGGGAACATTACGGCACCTATAAAGGTTGGCAATGATGTGTGGATCGGTACTGGGGCCAAGATATTAAAGGGTGTTACCATTGCTGATGGGGCTGTCATAGCCTCTGGGGCCATAGTCAAATCAGATGTAGGTCCTTACGAAATTTGGGGTGGAATTCCTGCTAAAAAAATTAGTGAGAGATCGTGAAAATAGGTTGCGTCATATTATGCCGATATAATTCAAGTAGATTACCTGGTAAAATCCTGAAGGAAGTAAAAGGAAAAACTATTCTTCAGCATATTATTGATAGACTTCGCTTAATTAATGGCCTACAAATCATAGTAGCCACGTCAAATCAATCCACTGATGACATCATCGAGGAGTATTGTTTGCAAGCGGGTATATCTATTTTTAGAGGTTCTCTAGAAAATGTTTCTAAGCGTTTTTTGGAGGCGGCCCAAAGCTTGAATTTAGATTATGCCATACGATATAACGGTGACAATCTGTTTTCTAATCTAGACATTATAGAGGAAATGATTAGTGCGTGTTCGGGAAATCATTTGGATTTTATTAGTAATGTTCATGGTCGAACATTTCCATATGGAATGAGCGTCGAGATTATAAATATTCCTTTTTATCAGGCTCTAATCAAGCAATTTGAGTCAGAGTATCATAGAGAGCATGTGACGATATACCTATATGAAAATCAAGATATAGGAAGGCGTAAATATTTTTACAACACAAAGCACAAGGAATTACAAGGCTTACGCTTAGCTATTGACGAAAGTCAAGACTTACAATTTGCGGAAAAAGTGCTCAGCCATTTAGAAGATCGCTTGGTTAACTATACCTTTGACGACTTATTTAACGCGATAGCAAAAGCAAAAAAATGAGTATCTGGAAAGGTAAGCATGGCCCTCTCTTAATCGCAGAAATTGGGGGAAATCATGAAGGTGATTTTGAGTACGCAAAGCGACTGACTGAGTTAGCTATAGAGGCTGATGTGGACTATATTAAATTTCAGATTTACACCGGAGACACACTTGTGAATCCCGTTGAAAATCCAGTTCGTAATTCTCACTTTAAGAAGTTTGAATTAAGTCGTGAAAAATATCGTGAACTTGCACTCATGTGTCAGGAGGCAGAAATCGGCTTTATGGCTTCTGTATGGCACCCAGAATTTGCCGAATGGATAGATGAGTATTCGGACATATATAAGATAGGATCGGGTGACTTTACCGCATTACCGGTAATAAAAGCGTTTATGGAATTAAAAAAGCCTTTGATATTATCAAGTGGTTTAAGTTCGATTGAAGAAGTACAAGAAGTTGTGGAGTTTGTCCAGAGTGATCCGTTGTACCAATCCCGTGAAATGCTTGCCTTACTTCAGTGTACCTCGATGTATCCTATTCCTTTTTCGGAAGCGCATCTAGGTGTTATGGATAGTTATCGGTCATTATTTGATATTCCCATTGGATATTCTGATCACACGGAGGGTATGAAAGCCTTGGAGATCGCCGTTGCTCGAGGTGCTGAGATATTGGAATTTCATTTTACGGATAGTCGTGAAGGAAAATCCTTTAGAGACCATAAGGTGTCCTTAACTTATACTGAAGTGCATGAATTAATCGATCGTATTCAAGATGTAAAAGATTTAATTGGCTCAGGGCCAAAGAGGGCTCTGGAAGTCGAAGGGGATCATGTTCGGACTTTTAGAAGAGCAGTTTATCCGAGTAAAGACATTATGGCAGGCAGTACGATTACGGCAGATGATTTAGTATGTTTGCGCCCAAACCATGGTATAGATGCCAGGGATTATTACAAGCTCATTGGGAAGATCAGCAATGAGAATTTAAAAAAACATCAGGTTTTAGATTGGAAAAATTTTGAATGATGGAATGGAGTAAAACTCAATCTTTATACAACAAGGGTACACGAGATACTGAAAAGTGGATTAGACAGCATGATGATTCAACAAATGCCTTTGACGTAGATATTTATCTCGGAAAAAAAACGGATCTACTTAAGCTCAAAAAGGATATTGTCGGTTCTATTAAAAAGCAACTTGGTTATTATAAGGAGTCTAGAGAGAAACTATATTTAAATCCAGAAGATGAAATGATTTATGTAGCTAAATGTCCTGTCACTGGGCATTCTACCGAATCATGTAAGGAAGTTGCTAACATTTATGGCGCCCAGTATGTACAAGAACCAGAAACCGGCCATGTTTACTTAAAATATACACCCTCTAGAAAATCCATTCACAACTTCTATCTAAATGACGTCACTTATGCGGCCACTTATACGAATAAACAAGCTGCTGAGGGTCGATTGAATGCTATTGCCGTACCTTGGTTAGTTTGGACAAAAGAGGTTTATAAAAAAGCTCATGGTAAATATCCTGAACGTATTCTTGATGTCGGATCAGGTGCTGGACATTTTGTGGAGGCTTGTAGACGAGATGGAATTCATGCTGATGGAATCGAACTCAGTGAATCAAGTCGTGATTTTGCAAGAGAGATTTGGGGATTCGAAATGGATGGAAGAGATTTCACTGAAGCTTATACGGATTATGAAGGATACGATTTAGTGACTTTTTGGGGATTATTAGAGCATACTCCTAATCCAGGTAAAATCTTAGAAACAGCGCATAAAATTGTAGCTTCTAGTCCAAATGGAGGAATGGTTATTTCCAAAGTACCTCGATGGGATAGCTTAAGTTCAGCTTCTCAAAGACAAAATCCGGACACTATCATTAGACATATAGACCCGCTTGGTCATATTATGTTGTTCACAGATGCTTCGATAGCCGAACTATACTTCAAGAATGGATTTAAACCGACGGCCGCATGGTATTATGGCATGGACATATATGAGACTTTTATGCAAATGGGTAATGCTACTGATGAATACACAGTCCTTACCGGTACAAAAGATCAGCAAGTAGAATTACAGCAGTTTGTTGATGAAAATCGATTTTCAGACGGTATTACCTTGGTAGGCGTTCCGTTCTAAACATGGCTTTAGTCACTGTTTATATTACGAATTACAATTATGGCTCCTACATTAAGGAAGCCATTGATAGCGTTTTGAATCAGAGTTTACAAGACTTTCAACTCTTGATTATAGATGATGGCTCTACTGATAATTCTAAAGACATAATCGAGAAGTACCGAGATCATGAAAAGGTCAAAATCATCTATCAAAAAAACAAAGGACTAAACGTTACCAA